>JBBQCK010000169.1:0-6269 GCA_038318605.1 Tepidisphaerales bacterium
CTGGAAGCTCGCCCTCGACCTCGTAAAAACCTACTACGCCCGCCTCCGCGCCTTAACCGCCCGCCCCAAATACATCCCCCCGGCCAACCCCCACTTGCCCCAAAACGAACGCGCCAAAGAACGGTCCTACATCCACCCCAACACCCCAGTCGGCGAAGCCCTCGAATGGATCGCCCTCCGCTCCTTCGGATACATCATCCCCCAAATCAACAACGCCGCCGCACCGCACTCCCCATGACTCGCCCCTTGCGAACAGGAATCCTAGAAGACGTAACTGAAGAATTTGGCGTCAATCAACCTATGCCGTTTGCTTCCATCCACTCAGGCCGTCCGGCCGGGCGCTTACCGGCTGGAAATAGGAAAACCGAATGGCCTCTGCCATCAAAAAGCACCCTCCTCCGTTACATGCACGCCGCCAGCGCCTGGCTGGGTAATTCCCAGTCCCCTTCTCTGGCCGGCGCCGTCTTCGCCGCCGACGCCACGGCGACCTGCGCGTGGCGGTGGGTCGCTATGCTCTTAAGTAGCCCCAGTGCTGCGCAGGTGATAACCAGCCCGCTGCCGCCGGCGCTGATGAGGGGGAGACTCAGGCCCTTCGTCGGAACCGCCACCGTCGCAACCGCGATGTTGATCAGCGCCTGCAGGCCCACCATGGCCGCGATGCCGAAGGCGAGAAATCGGCCAAACGCGTCGCGCTTCTGGCGGATGATCTGCACCGCGACGATCAGTATGCCGACATACAGCGCGATCGTCAGCAGCGCTCCGAACAACCCCAACTCCTCGCATATCACGGAGAAAATAAAGTCCGTCGTGTCTTCCGGTAGATAGCCGAGTTTCTGAATGCCATTGCCCAGGCCCCGCCCCATCAGCCCGCCGGTCGCGAAGCTCATAAGGCTCTGGACCATGTGATATCCCTCGCCGCGAGGGTTGGCGAATGGATCGAGAAACGCCGTCATCCGCCGCCAGCGATATTCCTTATGCCGCACAAACCAGTATGCAACCCCCAGCGCCGGCGGAACAACTGCGGCGATATGCGTCATCCGCGTCCGCCCGGCCAGCAGCATCACAAATGTGCAGGTCATGATCAGGGCGGCCGTGCCGAAATCCTGAATGACGATCAACAGCGAAATCACCACCGCCGGCGCCAGCGCCAGCATGAAGCCGCCGGTAAAGCTGCTCATCCGTTCAGCATGGGTCGAAAGCCACCATGCCAGAAAAACCACCACCGCCCACTTGCCGAGTTCCGATGGCTGCACCTGCGCCACCCCCAGCGGCAACCATCGCCGCGCGCCGTTTTTGCTGATCCCGATATGCGGAATCAGCACCAGCACGCATGCGATGCCTGCGATCGCCAGCAGTATGTACGCGGGCCGCCGCCATTCCTTCGCGGATTGCGCAAGCCGCGCATAGTCGAATCGGCCAATGGCCAAATATGTCACCAGCCCGATCACCGCGAAAATCATCTGTTTGACGCCGAGTTCGGTCCATCGAAAGCGCACGTCGCCGACGACCGTAATCGAAGCCGATTGCACCATCAAAATCCCCAGCCCGAGCAGCCCCATGACACAGATGGTGAGCAGATCGGCGATGCGCAAACGGTAGATGGACGGCTCAATCGATGGCATACATCGATTATCGGACGTCGGACCTTGACCAGTTGAACCGGCGGGGCCCCCCCCCCCCGCCCCCCGGCCCGCCGGGGGGTGGGGGGGGCGCAAAAAAGCATAAAAACCCCCATAAACGCGGGCGTTTGGGGTGGGCGCGGAGCTGGAGACAAAGGGCGACATAAACGTGCTGGAGGCGTTCAATGCTCATTGCCGCCAGAAACTCGGGGGTGAAATCGACGGGAAAGCTGCCGCTGAAGTCCAGAAGTTTCTGTGTGACCTGCCGGCGATCCATCGACGTCGCCAGTGTGATCAGATTTTCGATTTGGTCGGTATCCAACATGCGCGGCTCCCTCGCGATCAGATAAACAGGTCGAGCATCACTCCTCTGTTGTGAATATCGTGAGCCGCCGCCGGGGCCTTTAACTTTCTGGGGGCCACCGTCGCTTCGATCGGCATGCGCCAGACCGGCATGGCCCAGGGCGGAGACAGCGGGGAGGGCGTCACGCGGGCGGTTTCCGGCTCGCTCGGGGCAACTTCGCCGGCCGGGGCGGCCTGCTGAGCCCGGTCGATCGGGCGTGGTTCAAATCGTGGCGTCGGATGAAAAACCACGCGGGACGTGAACCGGGGCGTGGGGTGGATGGTTCGGCGCGGTTCGATGGTGGCGGCCGGGCCACACCCGATCGTTCCGCATGATGCCGGACCCAGCGCCAAGCCTGCACAGCCATGGCCCGCCGCCGCATCGGCGTTCTGCATCGCGCCGCGAATGAGCTGAACAACTTTTAGCTCACTGGTCGCGACAATCAGGCTGGCGGCGGCTGCTAGGTTCACGCCGAACGATGAGCAAAACGAACGGCCCGCGACCGTGCCAGAGCCGCCGCCAGTCCACGACCCCTAAAATCCGGCCGAATAACGCGGATAATGGCCTTTTGCCCCAATGCAAATCAAAAATCGTAGACTTCGGCCTGTGCCGGATGATGCCCCGGAGCATCAAACAGCGCCGCCTGAAAGCGACGCGTGGTGCGGCGTTGCCACGACTCAGCACCGTCCGGCATGTCCTGAAGCGCCCCGCAACGTCCTGTAAGCCGTCAGGTGCGCAGGACCATTTACGTCGCCGCGAGCGACCCCCGCCCGGCCGCCGCCGACGGTTGTTGGACCACGCCAATCTGCCATGATGAAGCAGTCCATGCTCACAGATGATCTCGATTTTGAACTTCCGCCAGACCTGATCGCACAGGCACCCGCTCCCGATCGCAGCGGCGCAAGGCTATTGCATTACCGCCGAGCCGACGGCGCGATCGCCCATCGCCATATCACCGACCTGCCGGCCATCCTGCGCGCGGGCGATTTGCTCGTCTTCAACGACTCTCGCGTGCTGCCGGCGCGCTTTGCCCTGCGCAAGGCAAGCGGCGGTCTGGTCGAAGGGCTTTTCCTCACCGAAATTGCGCCCGGCCAATGGCGCGTGTTGCTGCGAAATCTGGGTAACCCAACGGATCGGCCGATGCGCTTTGAGGGCATCGAGGTAACAGCGCACATTACGGCATCATTCGGCGCCGGAGAGCATGAGCTTGCGGTTGATGCGGGAATGTCGGCGCACGACCTGCTGGAGATAATTGGACGGATGCCGCTGCCGCCCTACATCAAGCGCAGCCGCTTCGCCGATCCGCGCGATGAAGTTGACCGCCAGCGCTATCAGACGGTCTACGCGGTAAAGGCGGGATCAGTCGCCGCGCCGACCGCCGGCCTGCATTTCGACGAGCAATTGCTGACTCAACTGATTGCCGCCGGCATCGAGCGCACTTTCGTCACGCTCGATGTGGGAATGGGAACATTCAAAACGGTTTCTGCGGGCGATCTGAAAGACCACGACATGCACGCCGAGCGATATTCAATCTCACCAACCGCCGCGGAGGCAATCAATCATGCCCGCGCCGCCGGCCGGCGCATCATCGCCGTCGGCACCACCGCCTGCCGCGTCCTCGAATCTCAGCCAGAAGGAACCATCAAGCCGCACGCCGGCGAAACCCGGGTTTTCATCTACCCGCCGTATCGTTGGAAACACGTGGACGGGCTTCTAACGAACTTTCATCTCCCCCGCAGCACGCTGATCGCACTTGTCGCCGCAATGGTGGGCCTTCAGACGCAGCGGAGCCTCTATGCAGTGGCGATCGACGAGCGATATCGGTTTTTCAGCTATGGGGATGCGATGCTGTTGGAATAGCACCAGTCAAGCTGCCCTGTCCCGCCATCGCCAGCGATTCGCCGTACCACTCTCGCATCGACGCGGCCTTGCGATCGTAGCGCATCAGCCTGAGAGTCGGATGGCGCGCCAACAGGCAGGTGATCGGTTGGCGATGCTGGATGAAACTGCCGCTGTTGCCGATGAGGATTTGATCCACCGCGCCGCTGCGGCGCTTCACGTCGCGACGATATACCCCCGGCGTGTGGTCGTGGCCAAAAACCGAGCACCAGCCGCCCATCGCCGCCGCGAGCCGGCCGGCGCGATGAATACTCCGCAGATCCAGTCCATCCGCCCATTGGTGCAAATGCTTCGCCTGCGCCTTTGACAACCGCCGCACCCACTCCGAAACACGGCTGCGCAAAAGCCGCATTCGGCACTCGGCCATCTCAAACGTGTGTCGCAACGTGCGATACGATTCCAGCCCCGCTATGGCGGCATTCAGCGCGTCCATCGCATCAAGCTCAGCCTCCATGGCTTCGTCCTGATCGACGGCGCGCCTCGCGTCGGAATGCGCCTCGGCCGAAGCTTCCGGGCCCTCCAGCGCCTCAATGAGCAATTTGGATCGTTTGGTTTCCAGGATGTGCCCATGCGTACCGACCACGCCCGATGCATCGGCAAAAAGGTGGCCGCGAATAACTTCGATCTGCATGCCCAGCAGCTTTTGAAATTGCCGCCGCTTGATGTGCCGATCGTGGTTCCCGCGCACCAGCGCTACCCGCCCGCCCGAATCGGCAAACCGGAGAATCGCAACCTTTGCCAGCGTCGCGTCGCGCTTCGTCTCGGCTTTGCCCGCACGATCATCAAGAACATCGCCGTTCAACAACAGCGTCCGTGCACCCGCGGAAAGCGCGGTGTCAACCATCGATTCGAGTGCGCCAGCCTTGTCCAGAATTGAATATCGATCGTTGCGATCACCCCAGAGTCCCAAGTGCAGATCCGACACGCACAACACCCCGCCGCGGTCCCGTCGATCGGGCGCAGCAGGTATGGCAATGTTTTCCAACAACCGCAGCCCGGCGGGTGTTTTAATCCGTAAAACAGACTCGTTGGCCGGCCTGATGGTCCCTTCCATGGAACGATCCGCTTCAAGTTGTCGAATGCGCGCCTCCCGGTTCAGCGTCAGGAGACATCATCGGACGCGTCGAATTGGATGGGATTCGCGTCAGGTTAATTTTGAAATAATTCCCTGCCCGCTATTCCAAAAGAAAAACCCTGACCACCCCCGGGCCGTGTACCCCCGTAACGAGGTTTGCCTCAATGTCCGCGGTTTTGCTCGGCCCGCTGATGATTGTGGTGTTCGTTGCGCATCCTTCGCGATGAAGCTTGTCAAACAGATCAACCAGATCGCCAACGATGTTGCCCGGCTCGACGATGGCGATGTGAATCATCGGCACGAGCGAAATACTGCGCCCGTGCCCGGCATCAGGCCGGATAACAAGCGAGCCTGTTTCGGCGACTGCCGCATAAACATCGGTGATGCCGCAGTCGATGTCGTAGGTTTCATCCAACGTAATTTCATCCCAGGTGCGAACGTCAAACGCGCGTAATGACTCACGCAGATTCAGGCGTTTAAGAAGAGGAGAATCGGCCAGCACGATTCGACGGCACTGGCTTTCCGACAAAAACAGTGCGACCGCAGCGCCGATATCCTCCGGCCGCGCGGCTGCAACCCCCATCGAATTGTCGGCCGCCCTCTTTGCGAACAGCGCCGGCAGCCCGATGTCGGTATGCACCAGCCGGATGATCGACTCATCCAACGCCGGCGGAACCGGCGGCGCCGTCAGCGGCTCGGTCCGGCCAAGGGCCTGGCGCACCGACGCAAAAAGATCGAAATCAGTTGCCATGTCGCAGGCATTGTAACGGCGGCCCATCGGAATTGGACTGCAACGCGCCGCCGGAAATGCACGCGCAGCCGTTCGCCGACGGCGCGCTTTGCAGCCATCTCTATTCGATGGCAACTGAAAACCGATGCAGAACGTTTTGTCGTGCATCGCGCACCGTCGCCTCTCCGTGTGCCAGCGCGATAGTTGGGCCAGGCGCAGCGAGCTGTGCTTTGCCGCGATGCACGCCCGCAAATACCGCGCATGCCAGAAAATGCGTACCGGCCGAAAGCCTTGCCGTCAGCGTCGGCAGGGCGGTGCGCGGATGAATCAGGTTCGTGTTCGGCGCGGGCAGCAAAACGGATGTCGCCCGCGAATTCAGAAGGTTGCGGATCAGACTGCGCCCATGATTGCTTTGGGCGAGCGCGCTGTCGTCGCTGGTTTGCGCGCGCCAGGTTGCCTTGCCCTGTTGATCGTGCTCGATGCCGATGGCGAAGCCCGCCTCGGCCGTTTCCATCGCCCGGCCGAGTTCAACTCGATGCAGCCGCACATGCCATCCCCCGCCCGCCGGCATCAGCCATGTCGTGATACTGGCCTCATCAAATG
>JBBQCK010000170.1:0-6257 GCA_038318605.1 Tepidisphaerales bacterium
CCGTTGGGGGTGTTGACATGGAACTTGTTGTAGGTAATGTTGCCGCCCGCGTTGACGCTGGGCAGCAAGCTGGCGCGGCCCTGCACGGATTTTTCCTGGCCCGCCTCGTAGGCGGCGTGGGCGGAAGCGTATTGCGCATCGTAGGCGCGTGCATCGCGGAATACATCGGACAGATTGGCCGCCCGGGCGGCCGGCGTCAGGGCCAGCAGTAACGCAATAAACAACGGCTTGAATGGCATGTTGAATCCGGTTTTTCGATGTCGATCAATAGCGCGGCATGGACGAGTCGACTTCGTCGGCCCATGCCGCCACGCCGCCTGACAGATTGATGACGTTGCCAAACCCTGCCGTTTCCAGGTAACGGGCGACGTGATAGCTGCGTACGCCATGATGGCAGATGACCACGGTTTCGGCTTCCGCATGCAGTTCCGCGAGGCGTTCCGGCAGTTCGTGCATCGGGATCAGGATCGCGCCAGGCAGCCGGCACAGGTTCCATTCCCACAGCTCGCGCACGTCGAGCAACACCGGCGTGTGTCCGTTCTGGATGTATTCGGCGAGTTCGATGGGGCGAAGTTGACGCATCAGTTGAGTTCTGCTGGCATGGGCACTTAGAACACGAACGCCGCCGGATGCGGGGCATTCAGCAGCGGTGCGACCACGGTTTCAAATAAAACCGTGTTACGGGTGGCTCCCGGCGCGGTGCAGTTCATGATCATCGCCTGCATCGCGGGGGGCTTGCCGACGATCGCAAACAACCTGCCGCCGACTTTAAGACGGCGTCGAAATGCGTCCGACAACAGGGGGGTCGAGCCGGTCAGCACGATCACGTCAAAGCCGGCTTCGTCGGGCCAGTCTCGTGCCGCATCGCCGCTGTGAAACACCACATTGCCGATCCCGTGCGCGCGCAGTTTTTCCGTGGCGGCTGCGATGAACTCGGGGACGATGTCCACCGTGACCACTTCGGCAGCCTCCGCTGCCAGCAGCGCCGTGAGATAGCCGCTACCGGTGCCGATTTCCAGCACCCGCTCGTCGGGTTGAATGGCGAGCTCCTGAATGACGCGCGCTTCCAGTTTTGGCGTCCACATCGCCTGACCGTGGCCGAGCGGGATTTCCATATCGACAAAAGCCAGGCTGCTGTGTGCCGCCGGCACGAAATCCTCGCGGCGGATTTTGAACAGGAGGTCGAGTACGTCCTGATCCAGTACATCCCAGGTGCGGATCTGCTGTTCCACCATGTTGTAGCGCGCTTGCTCGATGTTCATGCGGGGCCTCTATTTCTGATTCACGACACTAGTCTGGATGGAGAAGAAACTGCGCAAAAAATCAAGTTATGTCTCAATAAGTTAGGCGTGATCTTGTCTTGCAATTATTCCACATTTCGGCTAACTTTGGCCGCTTGCCAGGGGTCTCCATTCACGATGCAGCAGCGGATGGAGTGAGACATACCCTTTGAACCTGATGCGGTTGATGCCGCCGGAGGGAGGCGGAATATAAGCCTCCGATGTTTAATTGAGTGAGGCTGTCATCAGCCTCTCTTGTGAATTGAGTGAGGCCGACCCCGGCCCGTTATTTTTATCGCGAGGCCGTCGTGACGGCGCCTTCGTCCAAATTGTTACCAGGAGCGCCCCATGACCGCCGCCATTCCCAACAAAGCCGCCCAATTTCTTGCCACCGATGCGCATGTCGACGCGCTTGCCGTGCAACCCCTGCCCAATTCGCGCAAGATCTACGTGCAGGGCAGCCAGCCCGATATTCGTGTTCCGATGCGCGAAGTCAGCCAGGCCGACACCCCCACCGAATTTGGCGGCGAAAAAAACCCGCCGATTTTTGTCTATGACTGCTCGGGATCTTATTCTGATCCGGCCGCGAAAATCGACATTCGCACCGGTCTGCCAGCGTTGCGCACGCGCTGGATCGAGGCGCGCGGTGACACCGAGGTGTTGGCCGATCTGAGCTCGGAATACGGTCGTCAGCAGGCCGTCAATCCCGAACTGGCGTCGATGCGCTTTCCCGACCTGCATCGCACGCCACGCCGTGCCAAGCACGGATCGAACGGGGCAAGCAAAAATGTCACGCAGATGCATTACGCGCGTCAGGGCATCATCACGCCGGAAATGGAGTTCATCGCCATTCGCGAGAACAATAATCGCGCAGCCTACCTGGAATCGCTCAAGCAAACGGGACCGCTGGGCGACAAACTCGCCGCGATGATGAACCGCCAGCATCCCGGGCAGAACTTCGGCGCCAATCTGCAGAACGAGATCACACCGGAATTCGTGCGCGACGAAATCGCCCGCGGTCGCGCCATCATCCCCAACAACATCAACCATCCGGAATCCGAGCCGATGGTCATCGGCCGTAATTTTCTGGTGAAGATCAACGCCAATATCGGCAACTCGGCGCTCGGTTCGAGCATTCAGGAAGAAGTCGAGAAGATGACCTGGGCGATTCGCTGGGGCGGCGACACCGTGATGGATCTGTCGACCGGCAAAAACATTCACGAAACGCGTGAATGGATCATCCGCAACTCGCCGGTACCGATCGGTACCGTGCCGATTTATCAGGCGCTGGAAAAGGTCAACGGCAAGGCCGAAGACCTGACCTGGGAAATGTTCCGTGACACGCTGATCGAACAGGCCGAGCAGGGCGTCGACTACTTCACCATTCACGCCGGCGTGCTGCTGCGCTACGTGCCGATGACGGCCAACCGCATGACCGGGATCGTCTCTCGCGGCGGATCGATCATGGCCAAGTGGTGCCTGGCACATCACCAGGAAAGCTTCCTCTACACCCACTTCGAGGACATTTGCGAGATCATGAAGGCCTACGACGTAGCCTTCTCGCTGGGCGACGGCCTGCGTCCCGGCTCGATCTACGACGCCAACGACGAAGCACAATTGAGCGAGTTGAAGACGCTGGGCGAACTGACGCAGGTGGCGTGGAAGCACGACGTGCAGGTGATGATCGAAGGCCCCGGCCATGTGCCGATGCACATGATCAAGGAGAACATGGATATCCAGCTGGAGGCCTGTGCCGAAGCGCCGTTCTATACCCTCGGCCCGCTGACCACCGACATCGCTCCCGGCTACGATCACATCACCTCGGGCATCGGCGCCGCGATGATCGGCTGGTATGGCACCGCGATGCTGTGTTACGTCACGCCCAAGGAACATCTGGGTCTGCCGAACAAGGACGATGTCAAGGAAGGCATCATCACCTACAAACTCGCGGCGCACGCGGCCGATCTGGGCAAGGGCCATCCCGGCGCGCAGATTCGCGACAATGCCTTATCCAAGGCGCGCTTCGAATTCCGCTGGGACGACCAGTTCAATCTCGGCCTCGACCCCGACAAGGCGAAGTCATTCCACGACGAGACGCTGCCCAAGGAGTCGGCCAAGGTCGCGCACTTCTGCTCGATGTGCGGCCCGCATTTCTGCTCGATGAAAATCACCCAGGACGTGCGCGAATACGCGGCGAAGATGGGTCTCAACGAAGCCGATGCGCTGGTCAAGGGCATGGAAGTGAAGGCGGTGGAATTCGTCAAGCAGGGAGCCGAGGTCTATCGCAAGGTGTAATCCAGCCGTCGTATAATCAGCGGGCGCGTCCGCCGAACGCGCCTTTTTTGTGTCCAGAGTGCTGCCATGACCGACCACACCCTATTGCTTTTGCACGCCTTGATTCTGGGCATCATCGAAGGCCTGACCGAGTTTCTGCCGGTGTCCAGCACCGGGCATTTGATCATTGCGGGGCAGTTGCTCAATTTCAACGATGAAAAAGGCAAAGTGTTCGAAATCGCCATCCAGTTCGCGGCGATCCTGGCCGTGGTGTGGGAATACCGGGCGCGCCTGGGGCACGTCGTGGTGAGCCTGCGCACCGAACGGGCCTCGCAGCGGCTGGCCATGAATCTGATGGTGGCGTTTATGCCGGCGGCGGTATTGGGCCTGTTGTTCATCAAGCAGATCAAGTATTACCTGTTCAATCCGATCGTCGTCGCCTCGGCGCTGATCATCGGCGGCGTGCTGATTCTGTGGGCCGAGCGCCGCCAGCATGTCGTGCGCGCCGAGTCGGTGGACGACATGACCTGGCGAGATGCGCTGAAAGTGGGATTTGCGCAGGCGCTGGCGATGATTCCCGGCACCTCGCGTTCTGGCTCGACCATCATCGGCGGCCTGTTTTTCGGCCTGTCGCGCAAAACAGCCACCGAGTTCTCGTTCCTCCTCGCGATCCCCACCATGTTCGCCGCCACCTTTTACGACGTGTTCAAGAATCGTGCGCTGTTCAGTGTGGACGACATCAGCCTGTTTGCGGTGGGCAGTGTGGCGTCGTTCATCAGCGCGCTATTGGCCGTGCGCGGACTGCTCCGGTTTATCAGTCGTCACGATTTCACCGTGTTCGCGTGGTATCGCATCGCGTTCGGCTTGCTTGTATTGCTGACGGCCTATACCGGTTGGGTCGACTGGGGAACCGGGCACTAGGAGCCTGTCGGATTTGAAGAGAGTCGGCTGCAAATCCGTCTGGCCAGTCCATATTTCGCCACTTTTTTGGGCAATAGTAATGACTATT
This sequence comes from Tepidisphaerales bacterium, assembly GCA_038318605.1. GTDB lineage: Bacteria > Planctomycetota > Phycisphaerae > Tepidisphaerales > Tepidisphaeraceae > JBBQCK01. The sequence goes on from JBBQCK010000170.1 coordinate 4,564, forward strand.
GTCCGGCAAAATCGTCAAAATCCAGCCGCGACCAACCGAATTTTCGCTTCGATTCTTTAAGTCCGACAGACTCCCAGGGTTCTGAACGATTAAAGGCGTAAACACGTAATGGCCGCTCATTAGCGGGAAGTGAACTGTCAGCCGGACTAGGCAGACAGTCTGGAGGTCGGCCAAAGCCGACCTTTATCTATTGGGGCGGGAAGAAGCTACACCGGCTGCGACGGGAAAAAAAGAAACGCGGCGACCTGCCGGGGTCAACATGACCCCCGCTTCAGATGCCGGCGCTGACCTCAACCAACCATCCAGGGAAATATCTTCCAGAAATCCATACCGCAGCACGCGGCAATCAGCGAAGCGCGTGTCGAAAACCGGGCATGAATCACCGTTCGCACCGTCGGTAATTTTTACAGTAGCCAATCCGCGCTGCTAACCTGAAAGTGTAAATAAAACCTCTAATACATTGTTGTAAAATAACAATTATCCTGGAAAATCTGGTTGGCATAAGTATTGCTAATGATCATTAGCAAGCTTCATGATTGCAGTCAGAAGGGGGAAATGTCGTGTCCCCCTGTTTACGATAAATTTATAAAGTAAAGGGAGTCATATGAATATATTTACCCTCAAAAAAGTAGTTGCCATGACGGGGATTGGTTTGTTTTGCATGGCAGGCGTGGCCAGTGCCCATTTGGTTGCTTTCGGTTGGAAAGACAATGGCAATGGGACGATCACCATGTGGGGTGAGCATTGGCATGGCCCCCAGACCACGGCCTATTCGGATAATGGCGGCGTCCGGATTGGTGTCTACGGTACCGACCCCTCCGGATGGCAATTGTTCCAATGGACGGGCGTGCAGAACAACCTGGGTGGTACCACTACAGGAATGGACGCCATGGTGACCAGCGGCCTCATTGACGGCTATGCCACCGAACCGACCAACTTCGGCAATAATGCGGGTGATAATAACTGGTTCACCACCGATCCCCTCGTGCTGGGAAATGGCACCTGGGGCCTGTTTACGGGAACCGGGTGCTGTGTTGACACAATGAGCGCGCCGGGAGAATTCGTCATCACGGGGATTTCCAGCATTCCTGGCGGTACGGGTCCGGGATCCACACCCGGGAGTGTTCCCGAGCCGGCATCACTGGCCCTGCTGGGCATCGGTTTGGCCGGCCTGGCAGCCATGCGTCGCCGTAACAAGGCCTAAGCCAAACAACGAAAGTCTGGAATTTGCTTCGCAGCGGCGGCCATTGGCCGCCGTTTTTGTTGGGACGTTCCGCGACAACGGGCTCGCCAAGTAATCCGGCCGGGCATCTCCGCCCTTTCCAGCCACGCCCTCACCTTGGACCCGTTCGCCGTGCTCGACGTCGATGGCACCTATCCGTTCGCCACTGGTACGCCGTTTGTCCGTCCGGCCGACAGCGCGCGATGGTGGCGCGGGCGTTTCTAGACTACCTGTTGGGGTGGAAAGAAGCGGCAAGAAAACTTTATATCATTCGACAGGGCATGGTGCGCCAGCGAAAGCGTACATCCCACACGTCAAAGCCGGGAGGCCAATGTCGGCTTAGGCCGAATCACGGAAGTCGCCGCGTAATAGGCTCATCGACTGCCCCAACCTCGATAGTTGCCATTCGACGTAGCTGAGCCAGGAGCAACACTGCTGTCTACGATTATTGGTGGATCACGCCAAAAATTAT
>JBBQCK010000171.1:0-6196 GCA_038318605.1 Tepidisphaerales bacterium
AGTTCTGGCGACTTTGTGATGGTCACGGTGACGGTGTCCGCGCCGTCGGGGCAGGCCGTGACGATGACGCGTTTGATCGCTCGATATGTCAGGGGCTGAGCGTTCGGAGCACATTCATATGAACCATGCGATATTTGAAAAGCGAAAGTGCGCCGGCGGCTTTACGCTGTTGGAGCTTTGTTTTGGCCTGCTGATTACGGCGATGGTATTCGGCGCAGTGGCGGGTATTGCGACGGCATTTTCGAAGACCTGGGTCGCGACCGAAGGCACGCAGATGCTTCAGGCTGGATCGCGTCAGTCGATTGCACAGGTCGAACGCGAATTGCGCTCCGCGAAATTCGTTGGGTTTGCCTCGGAAGGAAAGTCGGGCGATCCGGCGCGCGTGGTCTATTGGGCTGATGATACCCCGTCAGGCGCGAACATGACCGGGGATGGAAAGATGCAGGTTTCGGAGGTGCGCCTGATTGAACACGACGCTTCCAGCGATTCACTCTTTCTTTACAAGTTTGTTCCCAATGGAAGTAACGCCGCCACAGGCGCGAGCGAACTAAAGAAATCCGATACGGATGATGCCACCGACGCCGCAAATTTCAAGCGAATCAGCGGCGTTACCGCGCAGACACTGGGGCGCAATGTGCACGAGGCAAAATTTAAGTTGAAGGACGCCAAGAAGGGCGGTTTGCCAGCGGTTGAATACGATTTGAAGTATGACGTGGATGGTGAGGAGCAGCATGAGCATGGCACGCTGACCCTTCGCGCGCCGCTGCCTGATCCGCTGTGAAAGCGAGAACGCTGTCATGTACCTGAGAAAGAAAAAATTGTCTCGTAACATCGGCAACCGCTCGGGCGGGTTCACTCTGGTCATCGTGCTTGCCGTCGTGGCAATGGCGGCGACGCTTGGGTATGCGCTGCTGTCGGGCGCTTCGCTGCGCACGCAGGCGGCCCGCAATGCGATGCTGGCGTCGGAGGCGGAATCGGTCGCCGAAAGTGGGATGAATCTGGCCAGCTATTATTTGCAGTATCCGGCGCGGGCGCCGATCACAAGCGGTTCGTATTGGACAGGGGGCAACGCGATCGGCTTTGGCGGCAGCACTTCCGGAACGGCCGATGTGACGGTTGCGGTGGCCGGGTCATCGGGGGCGACAATCTATTATGATGTAACGTCTACCGGGCGGGCGACATCAGGCACGACATCGCTGAGCCGGAAAATCACTTCGCGCATCGAGGTGAACCTTGGCACGCAGGTGAAATATGGCGCGACGATCGCGGCGAACACGACGATTCCCGCGAGCGTCACCATCACAGGAGACATTCAGTCTAAGGGAACCGTATTGAATCTTGGAAAAATCATTGGAACGGTCTACTGCTCGCTCCTGACCAACGCATTTGGCGTGATTCCCGCGGCGTTGTCGGGAAGCTATGCGTCGGCCGGCCCGATCGCACTGCCGTCGGCGTCGAATTTGAAAGACTATCGCACCTACACGCTTAGCGGCATCACATATTCCGCCGTGAATCTCAATATGACGCTCGTTGCAGACGGCACAACGCTCGGCGCAACGGCGTCCAATCCGGCCGGTATCTATTACGTGGACGGCAATCTGGAAATCCGCAACAACGTCACCATCACCGGCACGCTGGTCTGCCGTAACGGGACGCTGACGATCAACGGATCGGGGAGCACCGTCACGCCCGCGACCAATGGTTTTCCAGGGTTGGTGGTCAAAAGCAATCTGATCTTGAAAGGCGGCGGCGCACGGGACTTCCGGGTGGCTGGCGTGACGTGGCTTGGAGGGACGATCACCTCCAGCGGGATCGTGACAGCGGCAAATCACCTGGACTTTGTGGGATCGGTCATGTTCGCCGGCAGCGGTACGGTTTCAACATTGTTCGGTGGCAAGGTCAACATCACATACGACAACACCAAGGTTTCGGTGCCGGACATCGACACGTCGGTGCCCTCACCGAACGTCAGGGTCCTGTCCTGGAAGCAGTGATCCACGTCCGGTAATGGGATTCGTTGCCGTTGTTTCCCGATCTTCCCCGGTTGCCTCAGTTGGCTCCTCATCCAGTCGATAGCGATTGAAGAGGAGTACCCAATATGAAGCCATCCGCCACATCCCGCGTGTTTCGAATGCTGGTCATCGTTGCCGTGCTGCAGGGCACGCTGATGGTGGTGCTTTACGGGGGCACATCCGTCAAGGCTGATGCGCGGCAGCAGGTGCCCGCCGCCTTCAATCAGAACGAGCGGACGGTGGATGAACTTCGCAGCCTGAACCAGAAGATGGATCGGCTCATTGAGCTGATTGAAAGCGGCAAGCTGCAGGTGCAGGCGGTTGCCCCCGCCGACACCGCCGGCGGCGAGGCCGACGCGAAGGATGAGCCGCGCCTCGTGCGATAGCAGTGGAGGCGACCATGTTCGATCGAAACACATTCAGGGCCGTCGGCGCGCGCGGCGGGGCCAGTCGGGCGTTCACGCTGATCGAGATTCTCTGCGTGGTGATCATTCTGGGAATCGCCGGGGCGATCATCGTTCCGGAATTGAGCACCCGCAGCGACCTCAAGGCCTCGGCCTCGGCGCGGATACTTATGGCCGACCTGATCTATGCGCAGAACCGTGCGATCACGGTGCAGGGGACACAGGTGATTGCATTCGATACGACGAACCAGCAATACACGCTCTATGCCACGCCCGGGCCGATCGTGCTGACGCATCCGGTGAACCACACGCCGTTTGTGGTGAAGTATGGAACCGGCGGATCGGCGGGTCTGACAGACCTGTCGATGGCGTCAATTTCGATCAAGGGCGCGTCGAATGCGAGCTACACGGCGCTGGCGTTCGACGATCTCGGATCGCCGCTGGCTTACAACCTGAGCAATGGAGCGTCGGAGCCGTTGAAATCGGCGACCGTGACGCTGCGATGCGGAACTTATGAACTTGCGGTGAACATCGAGGCCGATACCGGCCAGATGACCGTGGCCGAAGTGCACTGAGCGGCAATGCGCCAAATGATTCGATTATGTTTCGCCTGACACAATCACAAGTTCAGCCGATTGGTTTGGATCTCGGGCACGACAGCGTCAAGCTGCTTCAGCTCGAGGTGGTCGGCAATACGCTGGCGGTGCACGCGGCGGCGCGGGGGAACCTGCCGGCGGAGGTGCGGCAGAACTCGAGCCTGCGCGTACCGGCGGCCAGCGATATCGTGCGGCGGTTGCTCCAGGAAGGCGGATTTTCCGGACGGCGCGTCGTCGCAACGCTGCCGCGGGAGATCATTCACGTCAAAAATCTCAGGCTTCCAATGATGCCGCCGGCCGAGTTGGAGTCGGCCGCCTTGTTCGAGGCGCGCAATGTCTTCGCCTTCGATACCGACCACGCCCAGATTCGGCTTCTGCCGGTTGGCGAAGTTCGTCAGGGCACGGACACGCTGCAGGAAGTGGTGCTGCTGGCGGCGCGCGACGAGGACGTGGACACATTCGTGGAACAGATTCATCGATGTGGCGTAATCGTCGATTCGCTGGATATCGAGGCGGCGGCGCTCTATCGCACCATCGAACGCTTTATCCGCCGGCGCGAGGATGAACAGGAAATCAATGTCGTTGTAGACCTGGGCGTGCGGCACAGTCAGGTGGTGATCGGTAAGGGGCGCGAAGTTCAGTTCCTCAAGTCGCTGGATTTCGGCGGCGCCGAGTTGAACGAAGCCGTCGCCAGGAAACTTTCGATTACCGCTGACGAGGCATGCACCCTGCGCCGTCGCCTCAGCGACACGCCGGCAGTCGCCGCTGATGGCGATTCGGAGCAAGACCCGGTTCGCCAGGCGGTTTACGACGCGGGCCGGCAGATACTGGAGGATTTGGGGCGCGAGATCGGGCTTTGCCTGCGGTACCATTCGGTGACCTTCCGCGGACACCGGCCGGCCCGCGTGCGGCTGGCAGGTGGCGAGGGGTGCGATACGCAGGTGCAGGCGGTGCTGAACAGCGTATTGCCGATTCCGGCAGAGGCGGGCAAGCCGCTGATGAGCGTGAATACAGAAAAGATGAAGCCGGAGGATCGGCGCGGAACGATGACCGAATGGTCGCTGGCGTTTGGGCTTGGTCTGCGGCGCACGACGGGAAAATTTGGCGCGCGCGACGGCAAGCCTCGCGATCCGAACGCACCGCGCGTGGAGCCCGCACCCAAGGTTCCGAGCATTGCGCAGACCGTGGATATTCACAAGGCGGTGGAAGCCGCGGCGCTGCCGGCGCCGATGTCAGCGGCGGCCGCCGAGCATTTTGCGGCCGTCCGCGCGGAAAGCCGCGGGCAGACGCCCCGGGCGCCCCGTGGAGATTTCCGTGGCCGCGATACATCGACCGCCGACGCCGGCGCAGTGGAGGACGCACATGCGTGAACTCGAATTCCTTCCCGGCTGGTATCCCCAGCTTCATCGCCGCCAGCGGCAGATCATGCTGCAGGTCTACCTGACCGTCGCCGTTTCGGCGGGGCTGGCGTTGTGGCTGTTCCTGGTGGATCGCAACCATCACGTTGCATCGCAGACGCTGGGCGTGCTGCATGCCCAGGTCAACCAGGCCGATGCGCAGTTGCGCGAGATCAATCGTCTGACGACGCTGGAAACTCAGCTTCGCAAGCAGGAGGAAGTGCAGTCCAAACTGGGGCTGCATGTCGAATCGGCGCGCATCATTGGCACGCTGGCTTCGATCATGCCGGAAAACATGTCGCTGGTGGCGTTGAACGCCGAGACCGAGGAAATCCCGCGCGACATTGGCGGCATGGGCAAGGCGGCGCTCAGCGCCGGTGCGGGCGTGCCGACGGACCGCCGGCTGAAGGTGCGGCTAAGTGGGATTGCTCCGACGGATGTCGATGTGGCGAATTTCATTACAGAACTGAATCGCATTTCGTTTTTCGACCATGTGACAATGACCTACGCCAAGGATCGCCGCGAGGCGGATCATCTGATGCGCGAGTTTGAACTGACATTCATTGTGAACCTGAACATGCCGGCCGGCGCCTGATCGCCATGAACACCATCGAACCACAAAATCCGACCCGGCCGATCAATACGCTTCAGCGGCAGATTGGGCTTTGCCGTCGAATCCAGCTAATCCTGGCGGGCGTGCTGCTGGTGATCACCGTGGCTTTTTACGCGATCGGCTACCGGCCGATGACCGCGCGGCTGTCGATTCTTGAGACGAAGATCGCCGCATCGCGCAGCGACCTGAAGATGGCGCAGCAAAAGGCCCTGCATCTGCCTGACCTGACGCGACAGGTGGAGAAATTGCAGGTGAAGGTTGAGCGGAACGGCAAGAAGATGCCGCGCAGCCCCGATCTGGGGCAGTTCATGCGCGACGTGACCCAGATCAGTCAACAGGTCGCATTGCGCGATTTCAAGTTGCAGCCGATGCCATCGCGGCGGCAGGAGTTGTTTTACGAACTGCCGATCATCATGCAGTTTCGCGGGGATTTTCCGAACGCATCGTTGTTCATTCGCCAGCTCGAGGACCTGCAGCGCCTCACGCGCGTGCGAAGGTTGAGCATCCGCAGCAAAAATCTCGACACCGGCACGGTCGATGTTGAGGTGACGCTGAACATTTACTTCTGGGAGGGATGAACCATGGCAAAGCGATCCCTCGAACAACTGAAGTCGCGCATCACCACGTCGGTTCGCAACGAACCGCGCAAGGCCATGGCTTTGTCGGTGCTGGGAATTCTGATGCTTGGGCTGTGGGGCCGCGCTGTCTTTAGATCAAGCCCCTCACCCGCCGGTGCGTCGTCGGTGGGCGTGGCCGGTCCGCGCGGCGGCCTGGGCGCGAACGCGGGCTCTGGCAATAGCGGGCAGCGGGGCTCAACGCCGGCGTTGCAGGAATGGCTTGCGTCGAGCATTCCGCCGCTGGGCCGCAATTTGTTCGCCGCCAAATTCGATTTTTTCCCATCAGACGGCGCCGCCCGCAGGGTTTCTCAGGTTTCGGGCGATGGATTTTGGGATCAGGTAGGCAAGTCGCTCGCACTTCGAGCCGATCAAGTTGATCAGAGGCGGGCATATGTGCGGTCGATCCAGCGAAAGGCCGCCGAGCTTAAGCTTCAAAGCACGATGATAGGAACGGGTCAGCCAAAGGCCCTGGTGAACGGGAAGCTGCTGGGTGAAGGAAGCGTCGTCGCGGAGTTTCGCCTCGTGAAAATCGAGGCACAGCGGATCATTGTCGAGCG
>JBBQCK010000172.1:0-6168 GCA_038318605.1 Tepidisphaerales bacterium
GGCGGCCGCGGCGATGTCGGATTCGCCCGTCCGCCGCGAGATCGCCAAGCATCTGCTGGCGGGGGAGACGGCGGTGTGGGCAATCGTGGAGAGCGGCGACAAGGCCGCCGACGATGCGGCCGCGAAGCAGGTCGGACAGCGTCTGGCGGCCAATGAGAAGAAAGTCGAGCTGCCCGTGCAGGACCCGGACGATCCGGAGTCGCGCGTTCGGTCGGCGCTGCCACTGAAGGTTTCGTTTGCGGTGGTGCGCATCTCGCGCAAGGACCCGGCCGAGGCTGTGTTGGTGCAGTCGATCCTGACGGGTGATCCCGAGACGCAGAAAGCCACCGGCCCGGTTGTGGCGCCGATCTTCGGGCGCGGGCGGGTGCTGGGGTGCATCTGGGGCAAATCCCTGACGGATGAGGTGATTGATGACGGAGTTGATTTCCTCTGCTCGGCGTGCGCGTGTGAGGTCAAGGAACAAAACCCCGGATGGGATATTCTGCTGATGGCGGATTGGGAGCGCATATTCGATGATGCCGCGCCGCCGGCCACCATGCCCGCGACGCGGCCGGCGATTCCCGATCCCATTATTCCGCCCGGTGCGGCGGCGCTTCATTCATCAGCGCCGGTGCCGGGCGATGCGTCGCCCAAAGCGGAGGCGCCTTGAGTCATTTCTTCCGACGATTGCCGGTTGTTGCAGCCTGTTCGATTGTCGCGATCGTTGCGCTGGCGGCTCTATTGCTCTGGAGCCCGGGAACCCATTCCAACGGCAGCACCACAAACAAGGAAAACGGCACGGGAAATGGCGCGGGCAACTCGGATCTGGTGGTGTACTGCGCCGCCGGAATACGACCGGCAATCGCGCCGGCGATCGCCGACTATGAGAAAGAGTTCAAGACGCACGTCGAGGTAAACTACGGGCCATCGCAGGCGCTGCTGAACAACGCCGAGATCACCCATCGCGGCGATCTTTACATTCCCGGCGACGACACCTACATCGAGATGGCGCGGAAGAAAAATCTTTGCGCGGAGACGATCCCGCTGGCGGTCATGCATCCGGTGCTGGCGGTGAAAAAGGGAAATCCTAAGCGGATCACCGATTTGAATTCGCTGTTGACGGGTGATCGCACGCTCTGCCAGGCGAACCCGGACGCCGCCGCCATTGGCCGGCTCACGCGGCAGGGATTGCAGGCGCTCGGCAAGTGGGACGCGTTTAACAACCCCAATCATGTGGTGACCAAGGACACCGTCAATGCCGTGGCGCTGGATGTGAAGCTGGGAACGGCCGAGGCGGGGTTTATCTGGGATGCCACGGCACGGCAGATGTCAAACGACCTGGACAGCATCGCAATTTCCGGCGTGAGCGATCTGACATCGACGGTCGCGTTGACGGTATTGAAATCCACACCGAATGCGACGCGGGCGCTTCATCTGGCGCGATATCTGGCCGCATCGGATCGAGGGTTAAAGCATTTTGGCGACGCCGGATATACGCCCGCCTCGGGCGACCAGTGGGCCGACCGGCCGGAAGTGCTGCTGTACGCGGGCTCGATGCTTCGCCCAGCCATCGAACAGACCATCACCGAATTCGAGCTGCGTGAAGGCTGCAGGATGAGCAGGGTCTACAATGGGTGCGGCATTCTCGTCGCGCAGATGAAGGCGGGGCAGCGGCCGGACGCCTATTTTGCCTGCGACAAACAGTTCATGCGAATGGTGCCGGACCTGTTTCCCGCGCCGGTTGATGTCTCGATGAACCAACTCGTGATTCTCGTCCCACACGGCAATCCGATGGGGATCAAGACGCTGAGCGATCTGGGGCGCATGAAGCTGCGCGTGGGCGTGGGCCATGAAAAGCAATGCGCCATGGGCGCGCTGACGCAACAGACGCTGGTGCAGGGCGGCCAATATCAGCAGGTGCGCAAGAATGTTGTCGATGAAGCCCCCAGCGGCGACATGCTGGTGAACAAGCTGCTGGTTGGCGGGCTGGATGCATGCGTGGCGTATCTTTCCAACGCCGCGGGACATGCGGACAAACTCGATGCGATCAAAATTGATTTGTCGTGCGCGATTGCGATCGAGCCATACGGCGTATTGAAGGATTCTCCCAATTCGCGATTGATGCAGCGTTTTTTCGATGCGATCCGAACCTCTGAATCGCGGGCGCGCTTCGAGGCGTTCGGCTTTCGCTGGCAATGACCGGGGAATGGTTCCCGGGCTTTTTGAATCGACGTGGCATTAGCACCCACCTACTCCGTCGTACGTTCCGATCGGCCATTCTGGATCGCGCTGGCGATGCTTGGCGGCTTCTACATCGCGCTGATTGTCGCGATGGTTTTCGCCGAGGCGTATTACACCTCGCCCTCGCGCATGCTGGCGATGTTTCGGAACGAGAACATACAGTTCGCGATCAAGCTGAGCTTCGTGACGTGCGGCATCACGACGATTTTGTGCCTCTGGGTCGGCGCGCCGCTGGCGTACATCCTATCCCGATGGGATGACACACCATTTGCCAGGCGGCTCGATCGAATCGCGCTCGATCCGATGATCGGCCGAATGCGCTGCGGGTGGTGGTGGATTCCCGTGCTGGGGCTGCCGTGGCTGCTGCTGAGGATGGTGCGCCGGCCACGGGCAATGGTGGATGCGTTGGTGGATGTACCTCTTGTGCTGCCGCCGCTGGTGGTGGGAATTTGCCTGCTGATTCTATTTGAGACGCCCTGGTTGCGGGCGATGCAGCGCGTTCACTTTACGCTGTTCGGCGAGGAATATTCGCTGCGCATTACCTACGGCGTGCCGGCCGTAATCATCGCGCAATTTGCCGTGTCGTGCGCTTTTGCGGTGCGCACGCTCAAGGTCACATTCGATCAGATCAGCCCGCGCAACGAGCAGGTGGCGCTGACATTGGGATGCAATCGGTTTCAGGCATTCTGGCGCGTGCTTCTGCCGGAGGCGCGCGGCGGGATTGTTGCTGCGGCCGCGATATCATGGGCGCGATCGCTAGGCGAATTCGGCCCGATTCTGGTATTCGCCGGCGCGACCCGCCTGCGCACGGAGGTGTTGTCCACCAGCGTCTTCCTGCATTTCAGCGTAGGCGAGCTGGGCGATGCGCTGGCGGTGTCGTTGATGATGATCATCGCCGCCGTGGCGATCATGGCCACCATGCGGGCGTTGGATGCCGGGCCGCAGTTAAGCTAAATCGCCATCACCATGATCCGCGTTAGCGACCTCATCATCCGCTCCGGCGATTTCTCTCTGGAAAACGTCAGCTTTGAAGTGCCGGGCGGTGCGCATGCTGCCTTAATGGGCCGCACAGGTTCGGGCAAGACATCGATTCTGGAAACGATCGCCGGCTTGCGCAGTCTGGCGTCGGGACGCATCGAACTGGCGGGGCGCGACGTCACGCACTTGCGGCCGGCGGATCGCAATATCGGCTATGTGCCGCAGGATGCAGCGCTTTTCAGCACCATGACCGTGGCGCGGCAGGTTGGGTTTGCGCTGGAAGTGCGCGGCGCCAGGCAGACGGCCATCGATGCGCGAGTCGCCGAGCTGGCGGCGCTTCTGGGCATCGGGCATTTGCTTGCACGCCGGCCGCGCGGCCTGAGTGGCGGCGAGGCGCAGCGCGTTTCGCTCGGCCGGGCCCTGGCGCATGCGCCGCCGGTATTGCTGCTGGACGAACCGCTCAGTGCGCTGGACGATCAGACGCGCCAGGAGATGTTTTCCCTTCTGCGGCGCGTGCGCGAGAAAACCGGTGTGACGGTATTGCACGTTACGCACAATGCCGAGGAGGCGCGGGCGCTTGCGGATATTGTGCTGCAGATCGCCGATGGCGAACTGCGCGTTGTCAATCGTGGCGAATTGACCCCGCTCGGCGGGAGTAGAGCGTTCATCGATCCAACGAGGGCAGGTGATGCGGGATGACTGATCTGACGCCGGACGAACGGGCAATCTACGAGTGGCAGATGTGGGTAGGCGGCTTTGGCGAAGCAGGCCAGCGGCGTCTCAAGGGCGCCAGCGTGCTGGTATCTCGCTGCGGCGGTGTTGGAGGAACGGCCGCCCTTTATCTGGCCGCCGCAGGTGTGGGAAAGCTGGTGCTTGCCCACGCGGGAAATCTTCGTCAGAGCGATCTCCATCGGCAGATTCTGATGGACAGCGATCGCGTCGGGGATTCACGCAGGGACCAGATCATGGATTCGATCCGCAGGCTAAACCCGCGAGTTGAGCTCGTGGGTGTCGCGGAGAACATTAGCGAAGCCAATGGCGCAACGCTGGTCGCACAGGCGGACATGATCGTCGATGCCGCGCCGCTGTTCCCCGAACGATTCGAGATGAATCGGCAGGCCGTGCTGCAGCGCAAGCCGATGATCGAGGCCGCGATGTACGACCTCGAGGCTCAGCTCACCACGATCGTTCCCGGCAGGACGCCTTGCCTGCGATGCATATATCCCGATGAGCCGGCATGGTGGCGAAGACAGTTTCCCGTGTTCGGGGCAGTCTCGGGAAGCGTGGGTTGCATGGCGGCGATGGAGGCGATCAAAATGATTTCTGGAGTGGGCAAGCCGCTTTTGGGACGGCTGCTGCATTACGATCTGCGCGACATGTCGTTCAAGACGCTGCCGATTTCGCGCCGCGCGGATTGCGAAGTCTGCGGAAGCCTTGGCGCGTAACGCTTTACCGCGAACTTGCAAAGCCGCACGACGGAAATCTGTCGAACTACAAAAGAAATCTCTCGCCGCACAGGAGAAATCCGTCTTTGCACCACAGAACTCGCAGCCATCGGCCTGCAGTGACGGCCACGCCCGGAGGCAGTCAGCGCTGCTACAATTGAAGTGGTGAGCGGCGCATCCGCGTCGATTCCATCCTCGTAGAGCCTGCGAAATGGCGTCGAAGTTTTATTCCTGGCATCACAATAGTGCCATCCATTACCACCGCCGTGGAATGGGCGACCCCCTTCTACTTATTCACAACATTTATCCCGGCGCGAGCTATGAGGAATTTGAGCGAAACATCGACGAGCTTTCGCGGCACTTCACCGTTTTTGCGATCGATTTGATCGGCTTTGGACAGAGCAGCGCGCCGCGGATCAAATATCGCGCCAAGGATTATGTAGAGCTGATTTTTGACTTTCTTCGCGAGGAGATCGGCGGGCCGGCGCATGTGATGGCGGCGGGTCTGAGTTGTTCCTACGTCACCGAAGTGGCGGCATGGCGGGCGAATCTGTTTAAGAAGCTGGTCTTTATCTGCCCGAGATCCGAGCCAACTGGCATGGATGCCCCGCGCTGGCTGGCGCCGATGCGGCGATTTCTGCTCGCCACACCTCCCATGGGGGGCGGCTTTTACCAGACGATGGCCGGCGAGGGGGAGATAGCCCTGTTCCTCGCCACCTGTTTTCACAATCCGAAGAACATCACGGCCGCCCGAGTGCGACGCCTCGTCGGAAACGCGGCACTGCCCGGGAGCATCGGACCGTACGCCAGCCTCATCACCGGCTACCTCGACCACGATCTGCTCGCGTCGCTTCCCCGCGTCAACGCGCCGGTGCTTTTGGTGTGGGGCCGTCAGGCAAAGCCAACTCCGGTCGAACATTCCGTCCGCCTTGCAGCGGTTGCGCAACGGTGCCGCCTCGAAGTCATCGAAAGCGCCGGAAGCTGGGTTCACGCCGAACAATCCGCCCGCGTGAACGCAATCGTGGTCGATTATCTTGAAGACCGCCTCGCCAGCGAAGCCGCGGAGGAATCCATCCGCAGGGCGATGATTGGGGGGGTTAGAAAGTAGGTGGCGGAATATGGCCGTTGATTTGCAGGCGTGTAGGCAACTTTTGAAGTCCTCATTCGGAACGCACATCCGGGGCGCTAACCCGGCCGCCGTCTGACAAGTGCAATCGGTATCCGCAGCACCTGTCATATTCGTGGTCAAGCGCTGTCCATACAAACCGTGCCATCACCATGATCTATGATCGATCCCTCAGAGTGCGGAGCGCGACGTTCCCTATTCCGCAACCATCGGGGCAGGCATTGTCGTTGGCTTTGCCGGCCCGATGCGTTCGATCAAAAAATCATCCATGTATGCTGTTCCACCTTCGCATACCCAGGCCAGATTGCAGAATGGATCCCATTCGGGCGTGTCGAACTCGAGAACGCATTGCTGCCAGTCGGAGATTGCGGCGGTGACGGGCTGGCTTCGTTGAAGCAC
>JBBQCK010000173.1:0-6164 GCA_038318605.1 Tepidisphaerales bacterium
CGATGCGCTGGCGCGCTATCACCGCCTCGTCGGCGATCAGACGCGGTTTCTCACCGGCACCGATGAACATGGCATCAAAATGGTGAAAACCGCGGCCGACCTCGGCATCGAGCCCCGGGCGCTGGCGGACCAGAACGCGGCCATTTTCGCCCGCGTGTGGGAAGAACTCGACATCAGTCACGATGATTTCATCCGCACCAGCGGCGATCGTCACAAAGTCGCCGCCACGGAGATCGTCCGCCGCCTTATGCAGGCCGGCGATATCTATCTCGGCGCATACGAAGGGTGGTACGACGAAGGCCAGGAGGAATTTGTCACCGAAACCGAGGCGCGGTCGCGCGATTTCAAATCGGCCATCAACGGCAAGCCGTTGGTGCGCTATAAGGAGCCGACCTATTACTTCCGCCTGAAAAAATACGCCGGCCGGGTGCTCGAATACATCGAAGCGAATCCGCTGTTCATCCAGCCCGATTCTCGCCGCAACGAGGTTGTCAGCAAGTTGAAGCAGGGCGTCGAGGATCTATCGATCAGCCGCTCGACGCTGACCTGGGGCATTCCGCTGCCGCACGATCCGAGCCATGTCCTGTATGTGTGGATCGACGCCCTGAGCAACTACATCACCGCGCTGGGATATGGCACCGAAGATCAATCGCTTTTCGAGCAGTTCTGGCCGGTGAATGTGCATGTTATCGGCAAGGAAATCCTGTGGTTTCACACGGTCTATTGGCCGGCGATGTTGATGGCGCTGAACATTCCATTGCCGCGACAGGTATTTGCCCATGGCTGGTGGACCAGCGCCGGAAAGAAGATGAGCAAAACGCTCGGAAACTTTGTGGATATGGAGTTGATCCGCGCGTCGATCGCAAAGTTCGGGCTGGATAGCTTTCGGTATTATCTTCTACGCGCTGCGCCGTTCGGCGCTGATCTGGATTGGACGGAAAACGATTTTTCCCGCGCCGTGAACGAGTTGGCGAATGTCGTGGGTAACTGCCTCAATCGAGTCATCAACATGGTCGGGCGCTATCGCGAAGGCGCGCTGCCGGCGGCCGGCGAGCTACAGGATGTCGATCGCGCGCTCCTGCTGCGCGCCAGCACATTGCCGACAGAACTTGCGGCCGCCTATGCGCGGCTGGCGCTGCAGGAATGCGCGACAATACCGCTTGAGCTGGCACGAGCCGCCAATGTCTACATCGATGAAACCGCGCCGTTCAAGCTCGCCAAAGACCCCGCAAATTCCGGCCGGCTCGATACGGTGCTGAACACGGCGGCACAGGTGATTCATCGCGTGCTCGTTGGATTTCTGCCCATTCTGCCGCACAAGTCCGCCGACGGCCTGCGCCAACTCGGCATCGACCCAACCGACCGAATCCTCCCCGACCTGCTCGTCGTCCCGCTCCCCGCCGGCCAGAAACTCGGCCCGGGCACACCGCTGTTTCCCAAGGCGGAGTAATTGGAGAGGGGCGAAAGTTGCTGCTGTAGTCGGCTTGGGCAGTGGGCGGCGAACCGAACGGGAACCATCGAGATTTCGGTAAAGGTCAGAAGCAAACCTCGGTTCATTTGAAACAGCCAGCCGCTAACCGGCAACTCCCCCATGCCCTGGACAACCCTCTGTGACCGCTCTGAACTCACCGAAAGCGAAGGCAAATATGCCGAAGTGGATGGGTTTCGGCTGGCGATATTCCTCAGTGAGGGAGCGGTTTATGTGATGGACAATCATTGCCCTCATGCGGGCGGGGCGATGGCTTCGGGGTATGTGGATGCGGGGTGCGCGGTGTGTCCGTGGCATGGCTGGGCGTTTAATTTGAAGGATGGAATTTTGCGCGGCACGACGACGGTTTGCATCGATACGTATCGAACGCGTCTGGTAGAACGGGAAGGGGGCGTCGTTCTTGTGCAGGCCGATCTGCCAATGCCGTAAGCCTTGGCATGCGACGCGGCCCGCTGGTGTCGATCGCGCCGCTGCTGTTTGTACGTTAGGCTCCATGCCGCCGCGTCGTACTACGACTACCTGCGATATTCATTGCGCCGGCGATTCATATACGACAACCGGTAATTGTTGATTTGCCACAGGCGCGGGATTGAGATCGACGGTGAATTCCAATTCGCCGAGGCGTTCGTGGCGGCTGACAAAAGTATGTTTGCCCGGCGCCAATCCGGAAATTTCGAAGCGCCCGTCGCCATCACTCACTGCGAACCATGGATGTTCGAAAATCGCAAGCTGCGCCCGCATCCATGGGTGAACATCGCAGGTGATGGCGGCAATTTCCGGCGATTTGAACACGATCGGGTCAAGCGTTTGCTCGTTGCGCGTCACCAGGTTTTGTGGCGGGTTGGCGCGCGTCTGCATCTGAATGTTGTGCAGCGTCTGGTCCTTGCTTTGGACGATCAGCGGCTGGCCGGTTCGCAGCGCCAGCACATGCGGATCAAATCGCAGGCCGACCTGCATCAACGTCGCCGTCGGGAGATCCACCGTTTCCCAAACTGGCGCATCCTTCAAAAAAATGACGCAGTTTTTCACGCCGCCGTCGGGCGACACGATGATCGATTCATCCGCTGGAACGTCATGGCCCGCATGCTGGCCGCCCACGATCGCAAGAGGCGGCGGTATGGGTCCATGCAATATGATGCGTGCGACGAATGCGCGATCCCCGGCGATCGCCTTGGCACGCTCACTTTGGCCGCGAGATTGCCATTTGGCGGGTGGTCCGGCGGGTGTTTTGCGACATCCCCAACTGCCGGCCGAGATACACAGCGCAATGGTCCACAGCGCGAATATCGCGGCCACATGAAATCGACTCTGAAAGGAGCAGGCCATTCGGCGGGGAATGCGGTTTAGACAACCCGATCAAACACCATGAACCCGAGCAGCAGCGGAAGGTGGATGATCGATGCAAAAAAAAGTCGGCGGGCATCGGCGCGCGATCGGCTGCGCGCCGCCTTTATTGCGAAATGAATGAACAGCCCACCGAGCACGACCGCCGCCACAAAATACGCCGGCCCGGCCATTCGCAGCGCATACGGCAACAGGGTCACCGGCACGAGTGCGATGGTGTTCAGAACCGAAACCCGCGACGTCAGCCGCAATTCCGGATCGATCACCGGCAACATTCGGAAGCCGCCCGCTGCATAGTCCGTCCGATAGAGCACCGCGATCGCGAGAAAGTGCGGAATCTGCCAGATGAATAAGATGCCGAACAGTGCCAGCGCCTCAGGCGAAATGCCGTTGTGGACGGCCGTGAAACCCATCACCGGCGGAATGGCGCCGGGAATCGCGCCGACAACCGTGTTAAGGCTCGAGCTGCGCTTCATCGGCGTGTAAATCAGGTCGTAGCTCAGCAGTGTGAACAATCCCAAGCCAGCCGTCAGGAAATTGACAAGGCACGCCAACGTGAGAACGCCGCAAATCGCCAATAGCAGGCCGAACCAGAAGGCTTCTGCTGGCGCGATTGCGCCGCTTGGCAACGGCCGGCCGGCGGTACGCGGCATGCGACTGTCATGCTCGCGCTCGATCAATTGATTGAACGCGCTGGCGGCCGCAGCGGTCAGTGCGGTACCCAGCATCGTCGCGATAAATCGCGGCCAATCGGTTGCCCCGGCGGCCATGTAGTAGCCCACGGCCGTGGTCACAAGCACGAGAAGATTCATCCGCGGCTTGGTTAGTTCGTAAAATCCCCGGACGCGGTTGGCGATCAGCAGCGGCCGCTCATCGGGCGCTGCATTGATGGCGCTGTCGGGAAGCGGGGCGAGTTGGAGATCACTTGCAGGCATGGATTAATTTCAAAGGCGTTTTTATCAAGTCGTTTTATACGCGACGGGCACCGGTTGTCGCCAGCCGGCACCCTCCTGCGCGGGCGAAATACGCCTCGTTGAATCCCCGGCACTTGCCGGGGTTGGAAAATGGCGAAGCCGCAGCGTCCACGAAGCCAGTGCGAATGTGCATGCCAGCAGCAGCGCCCCGGCCACCACATGCAGACTTGCGATGTCGGCTGGCTTGCGAAACAGTACGGTCAACACGCCCAGAGTCACCTGAACGCCAAGCAACAAAACCACCACCATCGCCATACGAAAAACACGGCAATTTTGCCGGCGAAAACCCCACGCCCGCGCCGCCAGTGTCAGCAGACACACCGTGACCAGCAATGCCCCCAGCCGGTGGGCAAAATGCAGCCAGACCTGTGCCATCGAAACCGGCGGCAGCGCCGCCTGCCAGGTGCGCCAGGCGTTGATCTTCGTCAGGCCGGCTTCGGTGGTCGGCGGAAGCAGATTGCCATACGCAAGTGGAAGGTCGGGAATCGCCAGGCCAGCTGCGTAATGACGCATCACCGCGCCGATGATCAACTGCCCATAAATCGCAAGCGCGCAGAAACCGGCGAGCGATGCAAATCCACGCGTGATCTTGCCTTGCTGCAAATTGTCGGCCGATTTATCGCCAACAGCCTGCCATGCCGTCGATGACGCCAGACATGTCAGGGCGATCAGGCAGCAAAACGCCTGTGCAAAACACGCGTGCACGATTGCCATGTCGAGGATGACCCATCTCACCCGCAGCCCGCCAAGAATCCCTTGAACAGTAACGCCGACGAAAAGCCAGACGCTCAACCATCGCAACAGACGCGAGACGCCCGGCCGGCGGCGCCAACGGGGAATCCACGCAACTAACAAAAGTGCGATCGACACCATCCCCACCAGCGACCCCATGAGGCGGTGGGTGTGCTCGTAAAAAATGCCGCCGACCCATTGCGACGGGGGAAACAGAAACATGTTGTAGCCATATGAGTTGGGCCAATCCGGCACGGACATGCCCGCCTGATGACTCGTGACAAGCCCGCCCATGTAAATAAGCGCCGCCGTCCCGAGAGCAAGCAGCCATACGCCAATACGATAAACGCGGAGCACGCGCAAATCGGGCGCGAATTGTTCGACTGCTACCTGCATAATCATTGATCGCGGGATGCTAGGCTAAACGAGATCTTCGATTCCTCAAGTGCGGCAATCAGCCGCGGCAATATGAATCGTCCATCGCTGACCTGTGGAGGCCGCGCGGGTTCCGTCTCGATGGCCACTACCGGCCGAATTTCCTGCAATTTTGCAGACGGCCAAAATGTCGGATTGCGCCAACACAACCCACGGGTCATGGGTAAACTGAAGGTAACGGGGTAACCGTCGGATCGTTGCGCGGCCTGTCGGCCATTTTCAGGATGAACGCATGAGTCGGGCTGCGACACCAGTTGATGTGAGATCGGCTCCGGTGGATCACCCCGCCGTTGGCCGCAGCGACCTGTTACATTCCAAGCTGGCAGGCGTGTGTGGGCGGCTGGCAATTATTGCTCAACTCACCGGAATTGGCTGGGCAATGGCGGCGCTGGTGCTCGGCCTCGCGGCGGGGATGCTTCTCGACTGGCGGTTCGAGTTGTCCTGGGGCATCCGGGCGGTACTGCTGTCTATTTATTGTGGCGGCGCACTGGCTGTCTGGGTTGTGCGCGGGTGCATTCCGTTTTTCACCGGACCGAACGAGGAAGATGCGGCGCTCATGGTCGAGCGTCATCAGCCGGCTTTTGCGACGCGCCTGATTGCCGCCGTGCAGTTATGTCGGCCGGGCGCGATCGATCCTTGGGCGTCGCCTTCAATGGTGCGCGCCATGCTCGCCGAAACCGAGGCCATTGCCCGACCCGTCGATTTCAAGGAAGTCGTTCGCACCGATCCGGCAATCAAGGCGCTCGCGGTCGGGGTCATCAGCGCGCTACTGGGCCTGTCGGCCGTGGTGTGGGCCAATTCGCTGAACGCCGATCACAACCTCGGCAAAGTACTGCTGCGGCGGGCGCTGCTGGGCAGCGATCCGATTCCGCGCAACACCCGCGTCGTAATGATCAGCGGCGACATGATTCTCGCCCGTGGCGATGCGGTCGAGATTCTGGCGCGCTTTGAAGGCCTCGATCCCGGCAAGGATGCGCATGTGAAGGTCACTTACGATTCCGGCCGAACTCAGGAATTCTCGCTCGAACGCCACGAGGCCGATCGCGCCGCCCCCGAAGGGGATGTGGCACGACAGACCCGCTATGGCCGTCAGATCGAGGCAGTACAGGAATCGTTTCAATACACAGTCTACCTTAACGACGGCCACGGCCCGGCGCAGCGCGTCGAGGCTGTGCCCCGGCCAACAGTTG
>JBBQCK010000174.1:0-6163 GCA_038318605.1 Tepidisphaerales bacterium
CGCCAGGCCGGCGGCGCGATCGCCGAGTGGGGCGAGCGCGCCTTGGGCATCGCCAAGCTGCCGATCGGCTTCGTCGCGTGCGGGCTGGAGGCCCATCAGCGAGGGATAAGTGTTTTTGCCGCGGGCAGCATCTTTCTGCGTCTTTTTGCCAAGCTGCTCGGGTGTCGCGGTGACGTCGAGAATGTCATCGACGATTTGAAATGCCAGTCCAAGGCTCTCGCCGAAACGCGTCACTGCGGTAAGTGTCGCGGGCTCGGCGCCGGCGGCAATCGCGCCCATCCGCGCGCTGCATACAAGCAGCGCACCGGTCTTCTGGCGATGCACACCGCGCAGCTCGTCCAGAGACAACTGCCGGCGTTCGGCCGCCATGTCTAGCACCTGCCCGCCGATCATGCCGGCCGGGCCAGTCGCGCGCGCCAACTCGGCAATGAGTAAAATCGCAATATGGGCGGGCGACTGTTGGGCAAGCAATTCAAACGCCATGGCGACCATGGCGTCGCCGGCGAGAATGGCCATCGCTTCGCCATAAACCTTGTGGTTGGTCGGCCGGCCACGGCGAAGGTCGTCGTCGTCCATCGCCGGCAGATCGTCGTGGACGAGCGAGAAGGTATGGATCAATTCGATGGCCGCGGCGGCCGCGATCGCGGTCGGCCAAGAGGGATCGTTGGCGATTCCACCGCATGCCCGGAATGTTTCGAGAACCAGCGCGGGGCGCAGTCGTTTGCCGCCGGCGCAGAGGCTGTAGGAGATGCTTTCCAGAAGTTTTGAGGCGGAATCCGAAGTTGCAACGCCAGGGACAGGTGGCGTGGCGCGCGCCGCGGCGACGATTTGCTCAAGGTATTCGCCGACGGTTTGCGCATCAGCCCGCAGCATATTTCGCGCTTCTTCGTCGGTCATTCTGCGCCGCTCCTGTGCGGATCGAATTCTGCTCACCGGCCAGGCGTTGGGTTGACGGCTTGCTCTTCATTTTCGGCCGGGTGCGATCAGTCCTGCGTGTGTTCGTCAGATGTCGGCAACGGCTCCGGGGCAGACTTCACAGCGCCGTCTTCGCCGCGGCTGAGCACGTCGATCTGTTTTTCAGCCTGCTGCAGCACCCCGCGGCAAAACTGCACCAGAAAAACGCCACGTTCATATTTTTCAAGGCTCTCCTCGAGCGAAATCGAGCCGGCCTCGATCTGCGTCACGATCGCATCGAGCTCGCGCTGGGCTTCCTCAAAACTTTTGGGGGCGATCTGTTTCCTGGCCATAGCGGGACATCTCCGGGAAGTCCGTCGGATCGTATCATAGAAATGGTTTTGCAGACGCCTGCGTGCAAGGACCGCGGTCGTGGGATCGCCGGCGTCCGGGACGGATTCCTTATATTGGCTTTACGTGCTCGACATCAAGCCGGTATACGCTGCGGACAATGCCGGTCTCATCGCGTTCGACTTTGACATGGATCCGGCCGATGACGTCAACCATACCGCCGTAAATCTGCACCTCGTTAGGGGCGTGGGCAAAGACGCGCTCCTGAACCTTCGGCGGGCCGCCAAAGCAGCATTTGGCGATCGAGTAGACGAGTTGAAAATCCTGTCCCTGCTGCGAGCTTTCGGCCGACCACATTTCTCCGCGAAGCAGGACGCGCTGGCCATCCAGCTCGCGAAACTCCTTGGGGATGGAATCCGATGTGCCTTTTAGGGGATCGAATTCGAAGAATCCGAGGTGTTTAAGGTCCACTTCGTAATAGTCGCCGCGATTGTGGATGCCGCCGCTGAGGGCGTCCGAGAGATAGATGTAGCCGATGCCGGCGGGAATCATAAGAACGGCGATCGCGAAGATCCAGATGCGCCAATTGATCGACCGCCGGCGCGGCCGGGGGGCGTAGGAGGCAACGGGTACTGAGGATTGCGACGCAGAGGTTTCCATGTTGCTGCCTATTGACCGCTCACTTGGGCGCGGGTGCGACGCTGGTTGCGGCAATCTCAAATACCGAAACAATGAAGCCGTCTTCGCGTTTTTCATCCACCGTCAGCATGCCCGTCACCTGAATTTCGTCAGGGAAATAAGGCACACCCTTGCCGGCCGGACAATGCACGATAATCGTATGCTGCAACTGTGGGGGCTGTCCAAAGCAGCACGCAAAGAGGCTGGGAACGAGGGCAAATTCGGAAATGTTGTCGGCCTGATCCAGCGGGACCATAAATCCGCGGGTGCGCAGGTGCACGCCGGAAAGATCGGTTACATCCTTGGGAATGCCGCCGCCTTTGACGGGGTCATATTCAAAATTACCGAGTGCCTTGATGTCCACGTCGTAAAGCGCATCACCGGCTGGGCGAACGTGGGGCTTGCGCGATTCGCCCTGTGCGGGCGTCTGGGCAACGACGGACGGCTGGCTTGTCGGCGCGCCGCCACGCGCGGCGATGACGCGTTCGCAAACGCGCATCTGCTCCTCGATGACGCCACTACGATCGGCATCGCCTTTGCGCAGCTCGGCGACTTTTTTCAACAGAACAAGTGCCGTGGGATAATCGCCTGCGTTAAAGGCTTCCTGAGCGCGCACTTCGATGGCGGCGTTCTGCACGCGCTCTGGAGTTGATTGCGTTGTCGGCGCCGCCGCCGCAGCGCCAAACGCAAGTGAGCCCGCCAGCAGAATTGCTGCCGATACGAAAAAAAAGGGGATTTTCAGATCCATGCGTGCCACTCCGCCGCGCGGTTGGTATTTTCTACAATTACACGGAAATAAGGTTCGTGGCGACCGGTGTGCGGTAGGCCTTGAGCGCAGGCACCAACCCCGCGATTCCCGCCAGCAACACGACACCGACCAAGTATAGCAATTCCACGGCGGACAGTGTGTGCCAATCCAGCCCCTGTGGCGAAAAACGTTTCAAAACAAGCGAAGTGCCGGCGACCAGGGCGTGGCCTGCAAACAGCCCGATAATCGCCCCGAGCAGGCCTACCAGCATCGCCTCGCAGCAGATCAACGCGACGATCTTTCCGCGCGTGGCGCCAAGTGCCCGCAGGATCGCGATTTCGCCCATGCGCGCCGTTACCGAGTTATAGATCGAAACGAGAATCGATACGGCGGCCACGACCACAACCAGTATGGCGATTCCCAGCAGCAGTTTGAGGGCAGGGGCGAGAAACGTGTCGAAGAATTGGCGCATTTCCGCGGCCGGGACTGCCGCCATCGCATCCGGGCCAGCATTGATGCCGTATGCCAGCGTCTGGCCATACCCCAGCGCCGTCGGTGAGGTGCGAACGAACAGCGCGCTGACGCGCCATTTGCTCTCCGGCAATTTGAGGTTGATCGTACCGTCGGCGTTGAGGGTGTATTCGTCGTGATGATGGTGATGTCCGGCCGGTTCGCCTGCTTCCGCTGGCTCCGAGGCAGCTCGCCCATCGTGCGGCGGGTCAACGGCATAGAGCGAGCGAACGGGAACAAACGCCACCACATCGTTGGCCGTGCCGGTGGCGGCGAGGATGCCGGTAACTTTCCATCGCTCGTCGTGAAGCTCTGCGCCATGTCCCAAAGCGATGTGCGAGCCGATTTTCAGCGATTGCTGCGCTGCCAGATCCGATCCTACAACCGCTTCGAAATGATCGGGCGCAAACGCGCCGCCGGCCGCAAATACGAATGGCTTACCCCGCGCATATTCAAATCGATCCGCGCCGGCCAGTGGCCTGCCGTCGTCGCCGGCGCCAAACATGGCAGGCGTGGTGCCGACCACGCGATGGCCGGAATATTCATCATCTGCCACCAGGCATGGCAGCGCCCACTGCACATTGGCTGAATCTTCCGTCAATGCGCTGTACACGGTCCACGGCAGCGAGGTGGAACTGGCCGAGGTGTGATACAGCGCGCTGAGCGCCAGAAACTCCGGCACATTTTTCCCGGGTCCGACGATTATGTCGCACCCGTAGCTCTCCTGCGGTGTGATATGTGCAAAGGCGTCGCGCTCCTCCGGGGGTCGGCGAAGGAATTTGTCCATCACCGTCGTCGGGTTGATCGCTGAAACATCGGATTTTCCGGCCGTGAGGCGGGCAATCTCGGTCTGCGGCTGTACCTGCGGCTTCAGACGAACCAGAATCGAAGACAGTTGCCAGTTGGCCGGGTCGCTCTTCAACTCAATCGCGCCGCTGCCGTTCGTGCGATACCCTTCCTCGTCTCGCGGACCGTCGCTGGCATCCGCTTCTGGATGCAAAGCCGACTGCTTTGTCAGCCCCTCCGAGTGATCGGGAATTGCGTAGAAGCTGCGCAGGCCGATAAACACGACGCGATCGTTACTGGTGCCGGTGGGCTTGAGGATGCCGGCGACGGTCCATACCTCGTTGTGCTCGTGTTCCTCTTTTTTTGCACCAGGCGCCGGGGCGTCTACACCGTGGGTCGCTTTGAATGTTCCGCCGAGTTTGAGGCCGGTCTTTTCAGAGACTTCGGCGCCGATGACGGCTTCAAATTTGCGTGGATCGAACGCGCGGCCGACGGCAAACTCAAACCGGCGGCCTTTGCGAAATTGGAACGCGTGCGCGCCATCTTTCATCGGCGTGCCATCGTCATTGACGCCGAACATGGCGCCGGTTGTGCCGATGATTCGATGGCCCTGGTAGCTGTCGCCGAATGCGATGGGAATCTTATAGGCGATTGTCCCGCGATATTGAGCCGGCAGGTTGCCCGGCAGTTGCTGGCAATAGTCGTAGGCGATGTTGCCCGTGGCGGACACATCACCAAGGTGGTAGACGGAATTCAGCACGAGGTTTAGGCGCGAGCCCTTCTGGCCAATGACGAGGTCATAGCCAAAATCGGATTGGCCGAATAATTTTTCCCCTTGGCTCTGAAGGACGAGCACCGCCGTAGCCAGTCCGACGCCCAGCGCCACCGACGCGAGCGTCAGCCAGGTTGAAAGCGCCCGCTGCCGCATTTGTTTGACAACGAGTTGCAAAAGACTCATGTGCGTTGTGGGTTAAGCGTTTGCGATCGGATTCGAGAACGCCGGGGAAGCGCCGGCCGTGTTTATCTCACTGAGCAAAAGGGTGCGTTGAAGCTGTCCTGCGATCTGTGGATCGTGCGTGACCAGCAAGAGTGTTGATTTCACTTCATCGCACAAGCCGCGAATGAGATCGAGCACCTGTTGGGCATTTCGGGCGTCGAGCGCGCCCGTGGGTTCGTCGGCGAGAACCAAGGCCGGCCGATTGGCCAGCGCCCGCGCCGCCGCCACGCGCTGGCGCTGGCCGACGGACAATTTCGCGGGGCGATAATGCTGCCGGTCGGCAAGCCCGACACGCTCGAGGAGATGCGTCGCCCAGGCGTGGTCGTGCTTTCGCCCGGTGAAGCTCATGCCGATCAAAATGTTTTCCAATGCGGTAAACCCGGCCAGGAGGTGGTGGGTCTGGAAGATGTAGCCAATATATCGCCCGCGAAAAACATCGCGGGACGCTTCGCCAAGCGATGTGATATCGACCTCAAGTCTGGTTTCGCCATCGCGCACCGTGTGGATGATGTGCCCTGAATCCACGGGCAAAATGCCGGCGATGAGATGTAGCAGGGTTGTCTTGCCGGAGCCGCTGGAGCCCATAAGGGCGGCCTGCTCGCCGCCGCGCAGGTCGAGATGCTCGACCTCAACCACCGGCGCCCGCGCGCCGTCTGGGGCGATGAAATCCTTTTTAAGCGAGCGGATGGTCAGGCCCATGGGATGAACCGTAGCGGAGGCGAATCTCAAATGCAAGTCATTTGCGTTTGACTTCACACAATTTTTTCAATCGCTTCGGTGAATCAGGTTCCGGCGTTTTTCTTGCGGCGCGGGGGGCGGCGGCCGGATTTGATGTCCTGTTCGAGCTGCGCCTTGCTGCGCAGCAAGTGGTGATATGCCTGGGCGAATCGATGCGCCTCGTCGCGGGCGTATTGCAGCAGCTTGAGGCCCTGATGATTGCGCGGAAGGCGGATTGGCTCGGGCCTGCCTTGCTGGTGGATCAATTCTTCCTTCTTCGCCAAAGCGATGACCATCGGCGGCTTGAGATCCATCGTGGCGAAAACTTCCATGGCCGCGTGAAGCTGGCCGAGCCCGCCGTCGATGCAGATCACGTCGGGATACAGTTCGTTGCTGGCGCCCGCCTCGCGATAGCGCCGGCCGACCACCTCCTGAATGGAAGCGAAATCGTTATTGCCCAGATCGTGGCGACTGTTATAGCG
>JBBQCK010000175.1:0-6129 GCA_038318605.1 Tepidisphaerales bacterium
AGGACATGACCACGCCCCGCCCGATCGACTGAACCCGGAGATAAATGATGGACGAAGCGCCGGTCGATGCCAGCGCACCAGAGGGCGTTCGTGCGGTGCAAGGCGCGCCGCAAGCGACGTTGATCGCGCCGCCGGTTAATGACGAAGGGATGGCTCGGCGGTACATATGCTGGCTTGGGCCGGCAATGGCTTTCGCGGCAGCGCTGGTGGGTCAGATTTTCTGTGTCGCAGTTACCGGGCGGGGTCTTTGGATGATGCTGGGGGCGATTGGCCTTGCAGCGATTCTGACACCGATGTTGACGCTGGCGGCGGACGGAGTTCTCGGGCAACTGCGTCAGGCCGGGGGCGTCTGGGTTGGGTTGGTTTTGGGGTGTCTTATCGGGCGATTGATGGGGCAGTTGGCGTGGGGTGAATTTTTTGAAGCGACGTTGGTACTGGGGGCATGGATCACGGCGATGGGCGGCGTTGCGATGCTCGCGGGGCGCGGGTTAGGAAAGCTGGCCGCTGGTGAGAGTCTTGCGGGCGCGCTGGTGACGGCAATGGCGATTGCATGGCTCGGATGGCCGGTCTGGATGTCGCGTGAGTTGAAGGGACAGGAAGCGGCGGCGATTGTTTCACGAATGACGTCGCATCACCCGCTTTTCGCCATGAACAGCGCCGTGCGTTCGTCTGGGGCGTGGCAGGAAGCGGGCATCGCCTATCGGCACACGGCGCTGGGTCAGGATGTGCCGACGAATCCATTTCCCGGTTCGTGGCCTATGATATGGTCGCACGTTATGTTGGGGGCTGTCGCCGGCGCGGCGTCGTACGGCTGTGAACGACGCCTACTGCAAAGCCGGCCGTGACGCGGGCAATCGGCCAGTACATAGCAGGGGGGCGAGATATCCCGCGCCAAATCGCACGGACATGGCACCGATATGGTCGCCGGCATTGCCAAAGGCGCGATACCACGCCGGATCGTAGGGGATGGGGATGAGCTTTTGATATTGCACGGCATCCGAGCGGGCGGGGCGGACAAATCCATTGAGGCCGGCCGCCTCGCTGTGTTGACGGTCGATCGTGCCCAGGATGCGTGTGCCAGCGCCGAGCACCACGCCATCGTTCCGGCTGTTCAGGACGCAGCAACATGTAGTGATATGCGCCAGCGCATCTGATAGGTCATACGTTGGTGAGAGGGCCGGCGCGATCATCACAACCATCTGCACATGCACATCGGCCGGCAGCGACTCGAGCGCCCACGCGGCGATCCCGCAGCCGCCGCTGTGGGCGGTGATATAGATTGGCACGTCGGGATGTGTGCGATATTGCTTGAGAAGGATGCCGGCGACTTTTTTGGATTCGGCACGGTTGTGGTCGAACTTCAGAAGCGCGTTCATCCCGTGTTCTTCGCCGGTCCAATCGTAAATATCGACGTCCGCGTTGAACCCGCCTCGCTGCAGGCCGGCGATGAGTGCGCGATCGATCTCACACAGGCCGGCAATGCCGGGAAGATGCAGGAGGTATGGGCGTGTTGAGGCGACGGTGGCGGGATGCGCCGCCTGCCGCGCGCCAGCCTGTTGCGCGCCAAACTGCCCCGCGCCAGCCTGTTGCGGTTGGGCGATAAGCGGGAACAGGATGCAGGCTGCGAGAAATGCAATGGCGCTGCGCATGAGCGGTGGATATTAGCAGGGGGTCGAGTTACGGCGAAGCGAAATGCCGGAAATATGGAATTGGCAGCGTTGTAGCATTAGCGAGGACTGCGAGGCCCGAACGTTCCGATGGCCGCGATTTGTAACGGGGCTGTAACGAGTTTGAAACTTTCATGGTTGGCCGGCGTCAAATGATTGCGTGGCGCAATTTCGCGCTGCGGTCATTTTTCGGAGGCTGCCATGAAAGTTGCGTATGGACTGGCGTCGGTGGTGCTGATGTTTTGCGCGGTTGCAATTGCCCAGGGCCGCGCTCCTATGCCGGCGGGTCAGCCGCCGGCGATTGATCCGAAACCGCTCGATCCGCGGCCGGAGCCCGTGCTGCAGATTGCGCTTCTGCTCGACACGAGTAATTCGATGGACGGTCTGATCAATCAGGCGCGCACGCAGCTTTGGAAGGTGGTCAATGAATTTGGCAATTGCCGCAAGGATGGAGTGGCGCCGAAGCTGCAGGTGGCGCTTTACGAATATGGCAACAATGGCCTGGCGGCCGGCGAAGGATATATCCGCATGGTGCTGCCATTGACCAGCGATCTCGATCTGGTGAGCGAAAAGCTCTGGTCGCTCAAGACCAACGGCGGAAGCGAATATTGCGGACAGGTGATTCACAATGCGATAGCCGAACTCGCATGGACGCGGGAAAAGGGCGCGTATCGCGCGATCTTTATCGCGGGCAATGAGCCATTTACTCAGGGAAGTGTTGATTACCGCGAGAGCTGCGCGGCGGCGGTCGCGCGCGGGGTGATTGTGAACACGATTCACTGTGGGCCAGAAGCCGACGGTCGCGAGGGCCAATGGGATCGCGGAGCGCGGCTTGGCGAGGGGCGTTTCATGAACATCGACCAGGATCGCGCCTGCGTCGCCATCGTCGCGCCGCAGGATGATGAGCTGGTGCGATTGTCGGGCGAATTGAACAAGACGTATATCGCCTATGGCGATGCCGGTCGGGACGGATTGCAGCGGCAGCAAATGCAGGATGCCGCTGCGACAACGCAGCCCGGCTCGGGCGCCGCCGCCGAGCGGGCGGTCGCGAAGGGAAGCGGTAATTATACGAATGCGAATTGGGATCTGGTCGATGCGCGGCGCGACAACAAGGTGAAACTGGACGACCTCGACGCCAGTGCGCTGCCGCAAGAAATGCGCGCCATGTCGCCGGCCGAACGGGATCAATATCTCACGTCGCAGGCTGAGAAGCGCACGGCCATTCAGAAGCAGATCGCCGATCTGAACACCCGGAGATCAGCCTACATTCAAGCCGAACAAAAGAAGCAAGGCGCTGCGGCAACGGACACGCTCGACACGGCCATTCACAGCGCCGTGCGCGAACAGTTGCAGGCAAAAGATTACAAGGCCGAGTAACCGGAACCGGCCGGCGATTTGCTGGCTTTAATGAATCTGCACGTTGAGGCGATGAGCGACGACTGCTCGCTCGCCTCAACGTGCGATACGTTTTGTAAGCGGCCGGTGCGTCTCGATGGTTTGGGATTCAATGTATCATGGACGGCTGCGGGCGGGAGGTTAGCATAGCGCGCGTGCCCCTTCGGGTTGATCCGTCGCGTATTACCTCATCGACAATTTCGTTTCGGCACCTGCCGTTCGGGGAGGGTCTGGCTGCGATGGCCGGACTCGGAATCGCGACAGTTGAGATCGCGGCGCTGGCTCTGAAATGCTGCGCGAGAACCCGGCGGTTCGTTGCGTCGGATTTTACCCGAGGAGCCAATGGCGAATAAAAAAGCGTTTAATGTCGCGATCATCGGGCTTGGGTTTGGAGCGGAGTTTATCTCGATCTACCAGCGGCATCCGAATGCGCGGATGCACGCGATATGCCAGCGCGACCGACGAAAGCTGGACGCCATCGGCAACGCGTTTGGCGTCGAGAAGCGTTACACACGATTTGAGGATGTGCTGGCTGATCGGGATGTGGATTTTGTGCATATCAATACACCGATCCCGTCACACGGATCAATGTCGATCGCGGCGTTGAAGGCGGGAAAACATGTGATGTGCACCGTGCCGATGGCTACAAGCATCGAGGAATGCCGCAAAATCGTCCAACTGGCGGAGAAGACCGGGCTCAAATACATGATGGCAGAAACGGTCGTTTAAGCTCGCGAGTTTTTTTTCCTTAGCGAGCTATACCGCAAAGGGTCGCTCGGGCGGATTAAGTTTATTAAGGCGAGCCCCCAGCAGGACAAGGATGGCTGGCCGAACTATTGGCCTGGCCTGCCGCCGATGTGGTACGCGACGCATTGCGTCGGCCCGTGTCTTGGCCTCACGCGCGATGAGGCTGCATATGTTTCCTGCTTTGGTTCGGGCAAAATCCGGCCCGCGCTGGCGAAAAAGTATGGATCGTCGTTTGCGGTGGAGACCTGCCACATTCAATTCGCCAACAGCGATCTGTCGGCGAGAATTTACCGATCGTTGTTCGACACAGCGCGGCAATATCGCGAGAGCATTGATGTCTATGGCAGCAAACAGAGCTTTGAGTGGGCCTTGATCGAGGGGGAGAAGCCGGTGCTGCACACCGCGAAGCGCGCCGAATCGGATATTCCCGAACGCGTAAGCGTGCCCGATTACGCGCACCTGCTCCCGGAGCCAATTCGGATGTTTACAACCAAAGGGGTTTACGACCTGGATGAGAACCAGCACCTCTCCTTCACACAGGGAGGCGGACACGGCGGATCGCATCCGCATCTGGTGAACGAGTTCGTTTCGGCGCTGGTGGCGGACCGCGATCCATTTCCGAATGCAGTGCAAAGCGCGAATTGGACCTGCGTGGGATTGTGCGCACATGAATCGGCACTGGCGGGCGGAAAACTGATCAAGCTGCCGGTGTTTACGCGGGCGAATGGAAAGAAGTAGATCGAGTACGATCAGGCATTCTTTGCGTCTGCAAGTTTCCCGAACACAGGCGCTTCTCACCGCTCTGGCGACTCAACTGCTGTCGCGGCGTGACGTGATGACACGTCGTGGCCGGATTATTTTCTTGCGGCGGCATGCCAGTCTGATAAATCCGCCGATTACCGGACATATGTCATATCCTTAATGGCACTTGCGTTGCTCAAGCGACCCACCATGGATGTAAAAATGGGCAATATGCGGAGCATTGAGCGAACGGTGGTCTGGTATGCACTTGATGGAGGCATTCGCACGCCGCGGTCGGCGCGGCGGCGGTATGACGCGGATGAAATGCGCAGCGCTGCACATGCGATGGCGATGTTGCGACAGGGGCGCGGGCAGCGCAGCGGATGCGTGGAGGAGGCGCGATGTGCGCTGGCGGCGGGCGACTATGATCGCCAGAGGCCGCTCGATATCGCACTCGATCGATTGATCGATGATGCGATGAAATTGATCGGTGAAATGGATTGACCGGTGCGGCGATTGCGGCATGTCGCGGCGAGTACAGTATGGCCAAACGTAAACGCGGATGGCTCGGCGGCAAGGAGAGAAACAGCCGGCCATCCGCGCGGTGAATCGGCTCGCCGCCCGCGATGCGGGATGGCATCGCGCGGAGACCATCAAAGCCTCAGCAAAGGTATTCGAAGTCGATCGGATAGTAGATCAGGTCGGGGCGTACCAGATGCAGCTTGCGCAGCCGACCGATCTGCGGGAGATAGCCGGCCATCTCATCTTGGAACGCGTTGGTGGACTGGATCGCCTGCGCCGACGGCGCGATGTGGCGGGCCTGAGCCGATGGCGCGGGCGCGGCGGCCGGTACATTGGATGCGGTGCAAAGGGTCGCCGAAATGCAGGCGAGCGCGGCGGATAAAATCGTTCGCGGCAGACGTGATAACAGAGACGCCATAACGTTCTTTCGTCGCAGGTCGCGAATAAAACGGCGGGCGGCCGGACGCTTGAGACGGTTTGCCGGAATTGTCCCGGTAATAACCTTCTCCGAACAACTCGAAAGCTAGCCCGCGGGCGCTAAAGTGCCAATGAAAAAAGGCCGAGACACCATGCGAAATTTCAATTGCGGGTTAAGCACGGCAAGTTGTGATGCGCAGGAGATGCCGCCCGATAACAAGATGCGTGACGGGCGCGAGCAATCGGCGCTGATTGTCGGCGGTGGGCCGGCCGGTGCGCTTGCGGCGCTGTTGCTCGCCCGCGCGCAATGGCGTGTCACGCTGATGGAGCAGCACCGTTTTCCGCGCGACAAGGTGTGCGGCGAATGCCTGAGCGCGCTGGGGATCGCGGTGCTCCAAAAATGCGATTTGAAATCGACGATCGCCACGCTCAATCCGACGTTGCTCACGCAGGCCGAGTTGATCCCGATCAGCGGCCGCCCCGGGCGGGCAATGTTGCCACATCCGATGTGGGGCGTGGGGCGCGCGGAGATGGATCTCACAATAATTAATGCCGCCCGAAATGCTGGCGCGCGGATCGTGCAGCCGGCACGATGTGAAGCGATTGTGCCGCCGACCCGAGATAACCCCGGGCGCCCGAC
>JBBQCK010000176.1:0-6119 GCA_038318605.1 Tepidisphaerales bacterium
CTACCTCGTCGCCGTCTGGAACAGCGCCGAAAAAGAGGTCTATCGACGCTATCTTGACCTCGAAATCGCCCCCGACGGCCCGGCCGTCCTTCCCGACGAACATGGCATCATGCGCCGCGTACAACTCCTGCTCCCGCGCGACAAGCAGGGCATACTTATCGGCCAGCCCCTGCAGGTCAAAGACTATCTCGGCCTCGACGGCACCGTAACGTTTCATTACTTCAGCCCCCAGGGCCGATATCTGGGTAGTCACACGCCCGCAAGCGGCCTGTCGGTCATCCCGACCACCGCCGACACACTCCGGGCCAATTTCGCCGACGCAGACCTGACACCCGTGGATGAGCTGCGCAAACATACAAGCCGCGACATGCGATAGCTGAACCCGTCGCGCACCGGGGTGGTCGCGCACCGGCGTAGTCTCGCACTGGCGTAATCGCGCACCGGGGTCGTACCCCACCGGCAACTCCCCGCCGCGGCATGACAGCAAAACCGGCCGGCATCGAGCAAAGCATGGCATTCAAAATCACCCGCTTGGTTGTGTTCGTGGTGCTCGCCGTCGGCGGAGCGGTGGGCCTGCGCTATCTGGATCAGCGCCGTATGTCCAACCTCGATCTCGAGCGCAGTCAGGCCCGCGTCCGCGAACTCGAGCAGGAGAAAAAGGCGCGCGAAGCCTACATCACCCGCATCACCGCTGATTTTCGCAAGGCGAATCTGCTCGTCATCGACCAAAGCTCCCGCCCCGGCGACCAGCGCCTCTGGACAACCTTCCTCTTCGTACCGATGGATCGCAACGGCAAGCCCCGCCAGGCAAAAACCATCACCGTTCAGGGTGACGAAGCACACATCGACTCCGTCGTGCTGCGCTTCCCCCCTGAAATGATCGGCCGCGACGACCCGCTTCGCGGCCACAACCTCGTCATGTTCTATCGCGCCTACGGCCGCAATCAGTCCCCCGGCGAAGGCTTCCCGCTCGACGTCTCGCGCCTGGGCGAAATCCCCGAATTCGCCCGCACCCCCGACGCCAACGACGCCCAGGCAACCTTTGAGCGCGACCTCTGGCAAAACCTCTGGACCCTGATCGAAGACGAAAACCTCCGCAAAACCAAGGGCGTCTCCGTCAGCCTCGAAGGCCCATGGGTCTTCATGCGCCCCGGCCAGCGCTACGAGGTCGATCTCCAAGCCATCGGCGGCCTGTCCATCAAATCCGCCCCCATGAACCCCGAATGGACCGCCTTCCGCGACGCCGTCGTCAAATCACGGGAGCAGTAACACCCACCGGCATCTTGTTGGATTTTGCGGACTGCGTTTTGTCCTCGCGAGGCGAGATCTCGCCTTCAGTCTTCGCCCAGCCGCAGTATTATCCGTGAGGCTTTAACCCGCTATCATTCACCCCGGCATCCACGCTTTTTCATATCACCTTCCGGAGGCGCACCATGCT
This sequence comes from Tepidisphaerales bacterium, assembly GCA_038318605.1. Classification (GTDB taxonomy): domain Bacteria; phylum Planctomycetota; class Phycisphaerae; order Tepidisphaerales; family Tepidisphaeraceae; genus JBBQCK01. Next base: position 1,439 of record JBBQCK010000176.1, read on the forward strand.
GCGACGACTAATCATCGGGGCAATTGTCCTTGCCGTCACAACCCCGCTGTATGCCCGCCTCCCCGACGCTGCCCAGGTGCGGGGCTTGCTACCGCACGAGTGTGGTCTCGTCGCCATCGTCGGGGATGAGGACGGCAAACTCGAAGCCGAACTCGCATCCACCGGCAAAGTCCTCGTTCACGCGCTGGCCGCCGATCGCCCCGCCGTTGATCGCGCCCGCACCGCCATCGCGCTCGCCGCCCAGACCGGCGCCGCCACCGTTGAAGTGTCGATCAACCCCGCCGCACTCCCCTACGTTGACAACATGGTCAATGTCCTGGTGGTTGATCTAGACCATCCATCCGCCATGAGCCTCGACCGCGCCGAAGCGATGCGCGTGGTCGCCCCCGGCGGTGCCGCCATGTTCGGCCACGCTGGACAGTGGGAGACTGTGCAAAAGCCCATCGCGCCGGAGTTCGGCCAATGGACCCACCAGATGGGCGACGCCAGCAACAACCAGGTCAGCACCGACACGATCCTCGCCCCCGCCTCCACCGTCCGCTGGATCGATGGCATGGCACGCGGCGGCGTGACGATGGCCGGCACGGGCGGCATCCCCGTCGTCGGCCAGGGCGTCATCGTGCAGGACGATCTCTGGGGCTACTCGGGCGAGAAGGGCGGCAAGCCCATCCGCAATCAACGCCTCATCTGCCGCGACGCCCACAGCGGCATCGTCCGCTGGACTCAACCCATCGCCGGCGCGCGCCTCTGGCTGGCGATTGATGGCGATCGGCTTGTCTCCGCCTATCCCATCCCCGGCCGCAAAGGCGCCGTGCATGTTTATGACCTTGCCACCGGCCAGGTCGCTCACTCCCTCGATGTCGGGCTCGACAAGATCGACAGCCGCGATGTTCACGGAGTCGTCCGCGATGGCGTCGCGTTTATCGTCGTCGCCAACAAGCTCATCGCCTTCGAGACCGCCACCGGCAAAACGCGTTGGCAACAGACCGCCGATGGTTTCGACGGATTCTTCTCCCCCTCGTTGACCCCTGACGGCAAGCACCTCATCGTCGTGCAATCAAGCCAGCGCAATAACGGCTTCAGCAGCCGCTGGCCCTGGAGTTCCATCCATGCCATCGTCGCGCTCGATCCAATCACCGGAAAACAACTCTGGCGAAATGATGCGGTCAAGGATGTCGTCACGCTGCATGTGCCCGTCACCGATCGATACGCCTTCTTTGCCGCGCCCTGGGGCATCGGTAGCCACTACGAACATGTCGCCCGCGATGCCCGCGACAAGCTGCCGCGCAATTACGGAATCATCGACATCGCCAACGGCAAGCTGCTCTGGAGCAAGGACAACACCTCCGACAACGGCGCCACCGGCTCGCTCTGGGCGCAGGTCTCATTCTTCCACGGCGACGAGGTATTCCTCTGCCAGGCCGACCAGTTCCTCGCCTGGAAATCCGCCACGGGCGAAGTTACCCGCCAGGTCCGCCTGCCCGTCACCAATCAGCGATGCGTTCGCGCCCGCGCAAATGAAAACTACATCATCGCCGGCTTCGGAACGTTCTACGACCTGAAAACCGGCCGCCAGACCGACCAGAACATCTCCCGCTCCGCCTGCGCCGTCGGCCCCACCCCCGCCTATGGCTCGATCTTCGACGGACCCAACGGCTGCGGATGCTTCGCCCAGGTCCGCGGCTTCGCCGCCTTCGCGCCAGCGCCCAAAGTCGCCGTCCTGCCCGATGAGGCCCGACTCCAGACCGGCCCATTCTCGCCGCCAACGGCTCAGCCCGCCGCCCCTTCCCCAAAAATCGAACTCATCAAAGTCCCCAACAAGTCCGGCAAATCCGAGGTCGATTGGCGCGCCGTCGTCAGCACCCCCAGTCCCGTGCGCGACAGTTGGACCAACAACGAATATGTCATCCAGCCCGAAACCGAACCTCTGACCCTCGACGGCGTTCAATTCGTCGCCGTGGTCAGCGAACACCGTCTCGAAGCCCGCCGCGATGGAAAAATCCTCTGGGCCGTCACCGCTGACGCCCGCATCAGCTCTGCCCCCATACTCCACCAGGGCAAACTCTACTTCGCCGCCCACGATGGCTGGGTTTACTGCGTCGATCCGGCCAACGGAACCGTGCTCTGGCGCGCCCTCGTCGCCCCGAACCACCGGCGAATGGTCGCCTATGGTCAAATCGAATCCGCCTGGCCGGTGCGCAATGTCGTGCTGTTCGACGGCCTGATCTGCGCCGCGGCCGGCCGCCACCCCGAACTCGATGGCGGGATCCACCTCGCCGGACTCGACCCCGCCACCGGCAAGGCCCGCTGGCGCAAGGTCGTCGCCCAGGACACCGCCGACGAATGGTTCGACTCCACCGACCGCCGCCGCGAAAAACATCTCAACTGGAACACCAACGGCGGCCTGGCGGTCGTGGATGGCCACCTGCAGCTTCGCGGCCTGGATATGGTCCACGGCGGCGGCAACAAGATAACCCGAACCGATCCCATGACCATCGAACCCGATGTGAAATGAGCATACAAGGTCCGCGCCGGCCGCAGGCGGAATTGAACCTGTACCATGGCCCAGCCGGTCAGGTTGCGTAATGTCCAAAAAATGGAGGCCCGATGACGCATCGCACGCTCGCTCGATTGCTGGTGACAGTGCTGCTGATTTTCACCGCCGCCCGCTGGGCCGGCGCGCAGGCACCAGCGCGGCAAACTTACAAGGCCGCCGGCATGAAGGCGCAAGCCGCGGGGAATTATGCGGAGGCCGAGCGAAACTTTTCGCTCGCGCTGAAGGCCGCCGAGGAACTGGGGCCAGAAGGTCGACAGCTTGCGGACAGCCTGATCGATCTGGCGTCGGTGTACCAAGACCAGGGCAAATACGACGCGGCCGAACCCCTCTACAAGCGCTCGCTGGCGATCTACGAGAAGGCGCTTGGCGCCGACCACACCGCCGTGGCGACGAGCCTGAACAATCCGGCACTGCTGTACCAAGCTCAAGGCAAGTACGACGAGGCCGAGCCATTTTTCAAGCGCTCGCTGGCAATGTACGAAAAAGCGCTGGGCGCTGACCACCCAAGCGTCGCGACGGCTTTGGAAAATTATGCGAGTTTGCTCAAAGCCATGAAGCGGGATGCCGAGGCCGAAGTCCTCCTTAAGCGAGCTGCGGCGATTCGCGCCCGAGCATCATCCAAATAGGGCGGTGACTTGCGGCCTGCCTTGAATCGATTGCCATGACGTTGGGCGCAAGCCGGTCATCGATGTACGAACAAAACGAACACAATCCGCCGCCAAAAAGGGAAGGCATCCATATATCAATGGAAATTGTGCTTGTTTAGGGGCCAGGCAGCCCCAATCGCCGCCCGGCCGCGACTCGCGGGTTTCGACCGTCCCACCATGTACCAAACCACCTTCGCCCGCGCGCCCCCCCCGCGCAATCATTTTCTCTTACCTTTCCCAGCCGCACTCTCCTTCTCCAACTCCTTCGCCAGCTTCTCCTGTGCCGCGATCTGGTCCGGCTGCACCACGCGTGTAAGACAGCTTCTGGGCAGCGCCGCCAGAAGCGTCTGCTGCTGCTTCAATACGCTCTCCTGAGTCGGCGTGGTTTTGGCGACCTGCAACGCACGCCCCTGCAGGCTCGCCAGCTTCGCCGGCGATGCAACCGGCGGCCGGCGATGCTTCGTTTCAAAATTCGGATCGATCTTCTTTGCCCGCGCCTGCGCGATCTCCACCCGGCTCGCCAGTGATGGATGATCGCTCAGCAACTCCGAACCCTTGTCGTATCCCAATTCAATCATGCGCTTGAAAAAGTCCCCAAAATGATCCGGATCCCATCCCGCCCGCGTATAGAAGTAAAATCCATATTCATCCGCCTGCGCCTCGTCGCCGCGCGTGAAGCTCATCCCCGCCAGATTTCCCGCCACCATCGCCGCCCCGCCGGCCGCCGTTGCGTATTGGGCGCCGTTGTCTTTTCCCCCCAGCGCATATCCACCCGCCGCCGCCGCCAGCGCCGCACCAAGAATCCCATACTGCCGGTTAGTCCCCGCCTGCACATGCCGCATGTAAACATGGGCATACTCGTGGGACATCACCGCCGCCAATTCATCCTCCGTCTTGCAGAGCTTGAAAAGTCCTTCATAGATGTACATATGTTCCCCGCCCGTGGTGAATGCGTTCACCGTGTCGCTGTTCACAAAATGAAACTGCATCGCTTTGGAAAACATCCATTCGCGATCCCCGCTTCCCGGGTCTCCCTCTTCGGCCGTGTAATTCTTCGCCCCTTCAATGATTCGATCCCCAATCTGCGAAAGATACGCGTCCAGCGTCGCATCATTCATCACCGCCCCCTTGATGCCCCCATGAAAATCCTCCGCCTGCGCCATGATCTTCTGATCGTTGGCGCATCCAACCGTAAAACCGGCCGCTGGAACAAGTGCCAGCAGCAAAGCCACACGCAACACGATCGATCGACGATGGGTTTCAATGCGCATAAATCTGATACCTCTCTCCGCTAAGTCTACCGCCATCCGGGGTGCCCTGTCATTTGCCAAAACCCCACAACGAACGCGCACGCCGGCCGTATACAGCATACGACAGCCCCGAAGCACCAACGATTGGGGCAAATCGAACTCTTTTTCGAGGGAGCTGAGGCATGCAACCCAACACAGGCTGGCTGAAAAAAACATTAACCGCGCCG
>JBBQCK010000177.1:0-6089 GCA_038318605.1 Tepidisphaerales bacterium
TTGTAAAACCGCGAGGCCTTCGCGAAACAGAAGGAAATTATCCGAATCGACTAAAAAGCGCAAATGTGAAGCGCGCCGTTATTTTCACGGGTCCAAATGATTCTGCCCTGGGCCCGGGGCACGACGGCTACATGACGCTCGTGCATTGCATGAACCACGATTGGCCGTGTATCAGCCTTACCGTGGGGCTGGATCTGATTGTCGCATCAGGGTATTCGCGCGCTTCGCGCGATCTTCGCCAGCCAGGGATGGGATGTGGCCATCGCCGCGACCCTGAACGAAGGGCTTGCGGCGCTGTCGTGGAATCCCGAGTGGGTGATTCTCGATCTGATGCTCCCGGATGGCCGGGGGGAAATCATGCTGCGAACGATTAAAACGCAGGGCCTGCCAATGCGGGTGGCCGTGACGACGGGCACGAGCGATCAAACCCGACTGGAAGATGTCCGGCGCCTCGGCGCTGAAGCGGTCATGCAAAAGCCGATCGATGTGAGGAAGCTGATCCAGCAGATGCAGTAGGCGATTGAAGGGATAGGTCTGTCGATCGATCCTTCGATCCGATCAAGCGTCAACGCTATTCACTGGTGGGCGGTGGAGACTTTGTGCTTGAGGTGTTCGATTTCGGCGGCCGGTTGCCCACGCGCGCGTTGCTGCGAGGGGCGCGGGAATAGGTCATGGCGAGGTTCCTCGGGGTTGGGATCCGGGCGGGGAGTTGTTGGGCCGGATCGCGGTTAGCGGATCGGGGCGGAAGTTGTTTTGCGCCGGCCGGGGAAGATGCGGCGCGGGGTGAACGAGTAGTTGTATGGTGGGGCGGGATGGGGAGTCAAGTTGGGCGGATGTATTTTGTTAGGCATTAGGATTTTTGGCTGTTTGGCGCGATTCCTGATGCCGTCAAACGGAAATGAGTGGTGACCCCCTTCCAATCTCTGTGGTGGTTTGTGGTCAGAGTCTCACCACTGGAAAATCGACCTAGTTATTTACCAACCGTTAAGAAATACGGCGAGCCACCGGAAGGCGGCTCGCCGTCAAATTCTCAAAAGAGGGGCAATCGCGACGCCGCACCCCTGTTGGTTTGCGTTTGCCGAACCGGCTTATGCGCGGCGGCGGCCCAGCATTAACAGGCCACCAAGACCGAGCAGCGCAAATGAAGCGGGCTCGGGAATCCCGGTGGAGATCGCGCTGGTGAAGCCGAAATCGTCGATGGAGGTATTGATATTCCCACCGCCCGTTCGGGTGACGAGAATGCTGGCGATCCCATTGGCGAGCGTGGCGTCGCCGGCGTAACTGAAGAAGCCTTCAATCCCGCCGCTGGAGCCGGTGCCGCCTTCGTCCACACCGGTTATGTTCTGCGTCGAGACCACGTTACCCAGCGAGTTCTTGAATAGAACCTGGAACGACGATCCATTGGTAAAGCGGACGTTGCCGATCGTAAATCCAACGGCGTCAACGACTTTGCCCAAGGTAAAGGTGGTGCCATCGAAGTCACCGAATTCGAACAGGACGGTGCCTTGGGCTGACTGAGCAAAACCAGCCGTGCCTGAGGTGACGCGCCCCGAATTGGCAATGTCCGCCGCTGTCGTCGAACTGGTGATCCGGATGTCCGCCAGACTAGCATCCGTCGTAAACTGAATGTAGTTGGTAGTCCCGCCCATACCGGTGCCGAGGCTCTGAATGGCACCCTTGAAGTCGCTGCGAGCCTCCAAGTTGGCCTCGGTGATGAAGTTGACTTCGGCGGTGCGATTGCCGCCGGTCAAGTTCTGGCCGGGACGCGAGTCGATGGTTTCCGACCCTGCGGGGTCAATGGCGTTCGCGCCGGTGACAAGCGCGGGATCGACGATAATTGCTGCATGCACAGCGGCGGATAACCCCATTGCTGGAAGCATGGCGGCGGCGGTGAGAGCTAATCGGCGCGATCGGTTCATAAATTCCTCCAAAGGCAGAAACGATCCGACACGGCTCTAGCTTAACAGCGACGCCCGTTGAGCGGACCCTCCATGAAGGGAAACTTACACCAGGTTCCACGATAAATCTCACTGATAAGCGCAAAACATTCTCGTATATGCGCACAGGCGTTGATATCTTGTCGATGTGGTCCACTCGCCATCTTATCGAATTGGTGTCGCCCTCGGCCGGGAGGCGGGCTACGGGGCTGCGATGCGACATGGCGTTCTGCAATACGGCGGCACCCATGGCCGCTGGGTCTTCCGCGGCAGCACCGACCCCCAGGCCCTACACGAATGGGGGTGTCAAGGCATCATCGCCATGGTGGCCCGGCTCGACCTCTACGAGCCGGTCGTCCGAGCCGGGTGCCCGGTGGTCAATGTGTCCAACCGTCTCGCCCGGACCGGCCTGCCAACTGTCCACGCCGACGACGTCGCCGTTGGCCGCACCGCTGCGGAGCACCTGCTGGGTCTGGGGCTTCGCCACTATGCGTTTGTCGGGCCCATCAACTGCCACTTTTCGACCCAACGCGGGGAGGGATATACCGCAGCACTTTTGGAAGCGAATCACCATCCCCACCTTCTCGACCGCTCGCGACTCCGCCATCCCCATCGGCTGCGCGAGCGCGACGCGATGATGCAAAAGTGGCTCGCCGATCTGCCCCGCCCAGTGGGCATCTTCTGCGCGGAAGATTCCACGGCCGAGCGCCTGCTCAACGTTTGTCTGGAACAGGAAATCCGCGTGCCCGACGAGGTGGCGGTGCTGGGGGTCAACAACGACACGCTGCTTTGCGAGTCGCTGTATCCGCCGCTGTCCAGCATCAATGTCCCGTTTGAGAAAATCGGTTTTGAAGCGGCCCGGTTGCTTGATTCGCTGCTGCAGGGAGAACGCCCGCCGGATCATCCGATCCTGCTCCAGCCCGGCAGCGTCGCAGCGAGGCGTTCCACACAGCTCCTCGCCCCTGAGGACCCGCTGGTGGCGCGGGCGCTTAGCCTGATGCACGACCGGCACCATGAAGAACTCAACATCCAGGACATCGCGGAATACATGCACGTCTCGCGCCGCCAACTCGAGCAACTTTTCGCCCGTGTGCTGGGTACGACTCCTGCGAATCACTTGGAAAAAATCCGCATGGATCACGTCAAACGCTTGCTCGCTGAATCCGACCTCGCGATGCCCGACATCGCCGAGGCCTGCGGCTACCGCAACCAGACTCGCATGGGCGTCGCCTTCCGACGCACTCAAGGCATGGCCCCAACGGCATATCGCAGCCAGTTCCGTCTGCGAAAGGGATAGAAAACCCGAGAGATTTGTGCACTGCCGCAACCCGCGGGCTGGCCTGTACAATGGCCGTGGCTTGTGGCTTTGAAGCCGGTGGCTAGATTTAACGAGCATGAACGCAGCGGCGCGCCAGCAGTGCATTAATCCGGATTGTGCGGCCACTTTTGGAGTGGATGAGGTGCTGGTTGCCTGTTCCAAATGCGGCAGTCTGCTGGACATTCTTTATGACTGGTCGCGGCTGCCCGTGCCGAAGAGCCTGAATTACTTCGAGCATCGCTGGAGCACCAAAGGGCGGGGCACGGGTGGGCGGCTTGATTTCAGCGGCGTTTGGCGGTTTCGCGAGTTGCTGCCGTTTTACCGTACGGAAGAGGATGTTGTCACCATCGGCGAGGGGCGGACCATGCTGCAGCAGGCCGATCTGCTGGCGCGGCAGGTCGGGATGCGGCCGGGAAACTTGCTGCTGCAATATGAGGGTTTGAATCCATCGGGGAGTTTTAAGGATAACGGAATGACGGCCGCTTTTACGCATGCCCGCATGGTGGGAGCGCGGCGGGTGGCCTGCGCCAGCACAGGCAACACCAGCGCATCGCTGGCGCTTTATGCGGCGCTGTCAGAGTTGCAGGGGGTTGTGTTCATCGGGTCTGGCAAAATCTCGCTCGGCAAGCTCAGTCAGGCGCTGGATTACGGCGCGCTGACGCTACAGATCAAAGGGGATTTTGACGCCTGCCTGCGGCGGATCAAGCAGATTGCGGTGAATCGCACCGAGCTGGGCATCTACCTGATGAACAGCGTCAATCCGTTCCGGCTTGAGGGGCAGAAGTCGATCATGTTGCGCATCCTTGAGGCGCTGGACTGGCAGCCACCGGACTGGATCATCGTGCCGGGCGGAAATCTGGGGAACTGTTCGGCGTTTGCCAAGGCGTTTGCGGAGATGAAGGAGCTTGGGCTCGTCAAGAAGATTCCGCGGCTGGCGGTGATCAATGCATCGGGCGCAAACACGTTGAACGAGCTTTACAGCCGGCGCGGCCTGCGTTGGAACGATGGCCGGTATGATGCTGGCGCGATCGGCGGGTTGTATGCGGGGATGGATGAAAGCGGCTACTACCCGCACACCGTCGCCAGCGCCATCGAGATCAGCCGGCCCGTGAATCTCCCCAAGGCGCTGCGGGCGCTGTCGATCATGAATGGGGTTGTGCGCGAGGTCAGCGACGACGAAATTCTCGAAAATCGATCGCTTGTGGCGCGATTCGGATTCGGCTGCGAGCCGGCCAGCGCCGCCAGCGTCGCGGGGCTGCGAAAGCTGATCGAAGAGCAGGTCATCTCGCCGGGCGAAAGCGTCGTCTGCATTCTGACGGGGCACGAGTTGAAGGATCCGAACGTGACGGTGAAATATCACACGGGCGTGGACATGAAGGCCGCACAGGACAGCGCGCCGCGCGAAGAGCCGGCCGGGAAACTGGCGAATCGGCCGGTGGTTGTTGAGGATGATCTGGAGGCGATCGTCCGCGCGATGGGCGTGAGTTGAGCGGCGGGCGGATGTAACGTCGGCGAGCGGATGTTAAGTGCGGCGAGCAGTGGTGGCGTGCTGGAGCCTCAAATTAGATGGATTGGATTCAATCGGCATGCGCTTTTGTCGGGATTTATCGTCGGCTCTAGGCAATCTGCGACGCCCCCACCCCGCCCTGCCCCCGCCGTACCGGGAGAGGGAGATTCAATTTTTTCGCGCCGCGGCTTAACAGGATGAATTGAAGGCTATCAGAGATTTGGCACGAGCATTTGGCCATGGATCACGAGGCACATCCAGCTTCCGGCGATACGCTCTCCTTCGGCGGCACGCTTTCAACCGGTGAAGCGCTGCCATCTGGTAATGCGCTGTCATCCGGAGATAAAGCGCCGCGCCGCCTGTTGGTGGTGCAGCCTTCGTGGGTGGGCGATGCGGTGATGGCGACGCCGGCGCTGAAGGCGATTCGGGCGCTCTATCCGAAGGCTCACATCACCTATTTGATGAAGCGGTACGTAAAGCCGCTTTACAGCGGTCTGACATATGCGGATCGGCTGGTGACTTATCGCACGGGCAAGACCGATGCACGCGCGGGCAAGGGGCGATTCATTGATTTGGCGGCACGGCTGCGCGCCGGCCGATTCGACATGGCGATTCTGCTGCCGAATTCGTTTAAGTCGGCGCTGGTCTGCCGCATGGCGCGGATACCCCGTATCGTCGGATACGATCGCGATGGCCGGGGCTTTCTGCTGAGCGATCGGCTCTTGCCGGTGCGCGAGCGGGGCAAATTCATTCCAACACCGACACTCACTTACTACCTCGGGCTGCCACGTTATCTGGGCTCGGCGTCGCGCGATATAGCCATGGAGCTTGCGGTTACGGCACGGGAGCGCGAGGCGGCCCGGCAGGTGCTGGAACGCGCGGGGCTGGATCCGGCAATCGACAAGCCGTACGTCGCCGGCCATTCGCCGCTGGTGTTCATTAACCCTGGCGCCAATTATGGCGACGCCAAGTGCTGGCTGCCCGAGCATTTTGCGGCCGTCGCCGACCAACTGCATGCGGAATTGGGGGCGACAATTCTGCTCAGTGGCAGCCCCAAAGAGCGGCGCATCATTGATGCCGTCAAACAGCATCTCAGCGGCCCGTCGATCGATCTATCTGTTTTGGGAATGTCTTTGGGCGCACTGAAAGAAATCGTGCGGCGCTGCGATCTGATGATTACCAATGACACCGGGCCGCGGCATATCGCGGCGGCATTTGGCGTGCCGGTGGTGACGATTTTTGGGCCGACGCACCCGGAGTGGACGGAGATCTGGTTTGCCCGTGAGCGGCGGGTGGGGGTGAAGGTCTTTTGTGGGCCCTGCCAGAA
>JBBQCK010000178.1:0-6063 GCA_038318605.1 Tepidisphaerales bacterium
CTTCGATGTGACCAAGCCAACCCCTGCCCAGATGCGCTCGCTCGGCAAGCTCGTGGCCACGCTGCAAAAGCAATATCACATTCCCGCCGACCACATCATCGGCCATCGTGACGCCAAGAGCACCGACTGCCCCGGCAAAAACATGAACGTCGCCGACGTCCGCCGAGTCGCTGCCAGCGTTCTCGCTGACATGGGCGCCGAAGAACCCAAATCCACCGAACTGGCCGCCCAGCCCCCGGCCAATGCCCCCAGAATCGCCGCCGGCCAAGAACTGCTCGGCGCACTTCGATAGTGTCGCCATCCGGCGCGCCAGGATGCGCCGCTGCCAAATGGCATCGGGCGTTCGTCGCTTGGCGCAAAAGCTGGCGGCGCTATCTCCCGCGCCTGTGTGCCCGATGGTGCGCCATCGCCCCTGCATACGTCTCCATTATGCGCGGCAGCACCACAGCCGAATCAAATCGCAGCCGCGCGTCCGCATGGGCCTCCGACGCGAGCCTGCCGCGCAACGCTCCATCACTCAGCAGCCGATCGAGCGCCTTGGACATCTGAAACGCATTGCCCGCATCAGTCACCAGGCCCGTGCGCTCGTGGTCGATCAATTCCGGCAGCGCGCCAGTCCGGCATACGATAATCGGCCGGCCGGCCGCCATCGCCTCCAGTGCAGTCAGGGAAAACGATTCAAATCCAATCGATGGCACAACTGCAATCGTCGCTGACTTCACGTGCACTTCGCATTGGTCCAGAGTCGATTGCCCATGCAGAACGATGCGCGCCCGTGTCGCAGCCTCGGGCACAATCCGCGTCAGCAATTCCGCAAACGTTTGTTTGCCGCCCCACGAATCCGGGCCGACCAGATGAAGCTCCGCCGTCGGATGCTCGTCGGCTACCAGCGCAAAGGCCCGCGCCAGCGTATCCTGCCCCTTCAGCGGCTCGAGCCGGCCAATGCAAACGATTCGCGGCGGCAACTGTTCATCCGGCAGCGCCGGCGCATTCATCGGCACATCCATAAAATTAGGAATCACCTCGATCGGCCGGCGCAGCTTCCAATCCTTCTCCGCCTCACGCTTCATCGCCTCGCTCGGCGCCGTTACCGCATCGGCATACCGCGCGACGCAGAGCCGCTCGAAATGATCCAGCAGCTTGTGCATCGGGTTGTATGGCATGCGATTGATGCGCACGAACAACTCCCACGGACAATGCATGCGAATATGGATTGGCCACCGCCCCAGCCGCCCGGCCGTGTAGGCGTTGCCCGCAAACTCCGCGGTCTCAATGACATCAAGCCCGAATTTTTGATCGACTTCCAGGATGCCTCGCTCCGCCGCCAGCGTCCATCGCAGCAGATGCCACACCCGCGGTTGCATCCACGCCATCAGCGGCGCGGCAGTGCGCCAAAACAGCCAGCGTAAAGCCCGCGACCTGCTCTTCAAATCAAAATTGGCATCGACGCGATGCAGCGTAACATTCACCTGCGGCGTGGGCGCAAGATCGCTCGGCCCGGCCACAACATGCACCTCATGCCCAGCCGCCCCCAACGCCCCGGCCAATCGGAACATGTAGGTCCCAATGCCGCCGGTGCCGCGCTGAGGAGGATAGGCATAACAAACCAAACCGATACGCATGGTATGCAATTCCCGCATGTTATCGGCCGCCAGCTTAGCCGACTATAGCCCCGCCCGACTGCTTACCTGCGTCGCATCGACGCCACTCCGCCAATGGAATAGGATAAGGCAATGCGCATCCTGCTGGCGAATCCTCGCGGTTTCTGCGCGGGGGTGAATATGGCCATCGACTGCGTCGATCAGGTGCTGGAGCTTAAAGGCCCGCCGATCCACGTCTTCCACGAGATCGTCCACAACCGCCACGTCGTCGAGGATTTTCGTCGGCGCGGCGTAATATTTGTCGAACATATCGACGAGGTCCCCAACGGCGGCGTGGTCGTCTACAGCGCCCACGGAGTCTCGCCTCAGGTGCGTAAACTCAGCCATAGCCGGCAACTGGTCGAAATCGACGCCACCTGCCCACTCGTCACCAAGGTGCATCTCGAAGTGCTGCGCTTCGCGCGCGACGGTTATCACATTCTCTTCATCGGCCATCGCAACCATGACGAAGCGGTCGGCACGGTTGGCGAAGCGCCTGGCTGCATCACCGTTGTCGAGCGCGTTGAAGATGTCGCAACGCTTAAAGTGCCGGATTCAAGCAAAGTCGCGTACGTCACCCAGACTACTCTGAGCGTCTATGAGGCCCAAGCCATCGTCGCCGCGCTGCGGGCGCGGTTTCCAGACATCAAGGCGCCCCCTAAGGAAGACATCTGCTACGCAACCACCAATCGCCAAAACGCCGTCAACGAGCTTTCGGCCGAGGTTGATCTTGTGCTTGTCGTCGGGAGTAAAAACAGTTCCAACAGCCGGCGCCTGGTCGAAGCCGCAGAAGCGCGTGGTCGCGCCGCATATCTCGTTGACGACGAAAGCGAACTCGATCCCGCGTGGTTTGTCGGATGCCGCGCCGTGCTGGTCACGGCGGGGGCGTCAGCACCCGAGCATCTAATCGACGCGCTCCTCGAACGCCTGCGCACTGATTTTGGCGGAACCGTGGAATTGCGAACTCTTGTGCAGGAGGATGTCTTTTTCGCTCTCCCGCGTTCCCTGAAAACATTGGCGGTGTTGCGCTAGTTGGGCGCGCGATCGCGCCGGTTGGGGGGTTTGGGCATTTCGCATTGGCGGTTATGCTGTTAAAGGTCAGTCAGGGCGCGGGCCGGGCAGGTCCGATAAACTGGTGCACCGCCCGCCGATTCGCCGACAAAGGCATTTCCCGCCCAAAGTCGCGCACGCGGGTCGCCGATGAGTTGCCGGGTGGACCGGAGCGCAGGCGATTGAAGGCTTGCGCGCGGCGTCGGCTCTTTGCGGTCGATGCATGCAGAACGGATTGAACGCATGAATCGCGAAATGGTGTGTGAATTAGCGCAGTATCGCGGCCTGCTAGGCATGCTCGCCTGGCGCGATATCCGCGTACGCTACAAACAGTCGATCATGGGCTTCGCATGGGCCTTCCTCATGCCCTTGATCCAGACTGTCGTGCTTTATCTCATATTCAATTACGGCATCGGCCGCGACAACATGAGCCGGGATCTGCCCGGCCACATGCCCTATTTCTTCTTCGTCCTCAGCGGCGTCGTCCCCTGGACCTTTTTCTCCAGCGCCGTCGCCATGAGCATCGAAAGCCTCACCCGTAACAGCCGCCTCGTCACAAAGATTTATTTCCCGCGCGAGGTCTTTCCACTCGGCAGCGTCGTCGCATCTCTTGTGGACTTCGGCGTCGCCTCGATCCTGCTTCTCATCGCATTCGTCTACTTCATCGCCAGCGGCAAAATCCACCCCACCGGCCTGATGGCGATGCTGCCCGTCGTCATCATTATCCAGACCCTGCTGGTGGCCGGCCTGTCGCTGATTCTGTCGATGGCGAATCTATTCTTCCGCGATGTCAAATACATCATGACATTCGTCCTACAGCTTTGGTTTTTCGCCACCAACGTGATGTACCCCCTGAAGTTCGCCAGCAATCCCAAGCTCGGATACGTCGCCCAGCTCAATCCGATGATTTCGATTCTCGATGCTTACCGCGATTGCCTCGCCGGCCAGTCATTGCACAACCCTGTCGGACTGATCGTAGCGGCCGCCATCGCACTCATGGTCTTTTTCTTCGGCTGGACAATTTTTCATCGCGCCGAATTCAAATTTGCCGAGTACGTTTGAGGAAATTGCAGGTTGCAAGTTTGAAGATCCAGTCTCCGGTTTCGCGTATCAGCTTCCATCATGGACGAGCCAGTCATTTATTTTCGTGAGGTCTACAAGAAGTTCTCGCGCGGCGAGCAGCACGCGACTCTGCGCGACTTCATTCCGGCCATGGCCGCCCGCCTACTGCGCAAGCGCGACGAAACCTCGCTGCAGGGCCAGGAGTTCTGGGCCGTCAAAGACCTCTCCTTCGCGCTCAAACGCGGCGACTCGATGGGCATCATCGGCCCCAACGGCTCTGGCAAAAGCACCACACTGAAGCTCCTCAGTGGCATCCTGCGCCCCGACCGCGGCACCTACGGCGTTCGCGGCCGCCTAAGCGCCCTGATCGAAGTCGGCGCAGGCTTCCACCCCGACCTCACCGGCCGTGAAAACGTCTTTCTCAACGGTTCGATCCTCGGCATGACCCGCAAGGAAGTCGCTGCCAAGTTCAACGACATCATCGAAATTGCCGGCGTACAGGAGTTCATCGACACCCCTGTCAAGCGCTATTCAAGCGGCATGGCCGTGCGCCTTGGATTCGCCGTCGCCGCCTTCGTCGAGCCTGAGGTCTTGCTGGTCGATGAGGTTCTCGCCGTCGGCGACATGGAATTTCGCTCGCGCTGCCATGCCCGCATGGAACAGATGCGCAAAAACGGCGTTACGATGATCCTCGTCAGCCACAACCTCAACGAAGTCCGAAATCTCTGCCAGCAGACCATCAGCCTGTTCAAGGGCGAGAAAATCATCGAAGGCCCGACCCAGAAGGTGCTCGAAAAATACTACCAGCTCATCAGCGACAAAATTCGCGTCGAAAAGGAACGCGAAGCCGCCACCTCGCGGGCCGAGCGGCCCAAAACCAATCTCTCCATCACTAGCGCGCACTTCATGGATGAGGACGGCCAGCCCTGCGAAACTTTCATGACCGGCCGGCCGATGACGCTGCGCATCAACTACACCGCACTCAGCCCCATTCCCAATCCACAGATTCGCGCCGAAATGATGTGGGCCGGCGAAAGCTTCCTCGCGACGGTCTTCAATTCACGCCACGACGACATCGACTTCGGGACGCTGCAAGGCTCCGGCACAATTGACCTCAAGGTTCACCGCATGCTCGTCGAGCCGAATGTATATGTCATGCGCATCACCATCAGTGACGGGCAGGGGGGCATTTACGACATCCTTCCCCGCGTGCGATTTGTCATGAGTGAGGAATTGCCCGTTCCCGGCGTCTACGCCCTCGAACACGACTGGACGCAGGCAGCCGAACGCAATGCCGAAACGCCTTCGCCGCAGGCCGCCGACGCGGCCGCCTGATGTCTGGGTTTTTTCAACGCGCCAAACTGCCCCATTCATGCCGCTGGAAACCAACCATCCCCATCCGCGCGTGTCAGTTGCGATTCTCACACGCAACGCGGGCAAACTGTTTCATCGCGTCATGGATGCGCTGCACGCGCAGCACACCGCCTGGCCCTTCGAGGTCGTTTTGCTCGATTCCGCCAGCCGCGACGGCACCGATGCCTACGGCGCATCGCGCGGTGCCGCCGTCCATCCATACCGCCCCGCCAAATTCCGCTTCGGCAGCGCTCGCGATGCCCTGTTTGAAAAATGTCGTGGCGAAGTCATCGTCACTATCAGCCAGGATGTGGTCCCCGCAGACGACCACTGGCTCCAGCGCATGGTCGCGCCGATCCTTGCCGGCGAGGCCGATGCAGCCGTCGGCGAGCAGGTCGCCCCGCCCGATGGCTACGCCTTCTACTGGGACTACCACGGCTCGTGGATGCGCTCCGTCGCCATAGCCTTCGATCAGGCATACGGCCGCGTCGCAATCAGCTGCGCCAACCTCGCGATTCGTCGCGATGTCTGGACGAAACTGCGCTTCGGCGACTGCGACACCATCGAAGACCGCGTCATGCAGGTGAAATTGCACGACGCCGGCCACCGCATGACTCAGGTGCGCCGCGCCGTCAGTTTCCACGGCCACGATTATACCTGGAAGGACCTCGACGGCCGCATTGCCAGTTTCGCCATGGGCTGGGCGCGGCTCGGCTGGCCCTATACGCTCGGCCGATTCCTGCGCGACCTGGCGCAGCCAAGCCGATATCGCGAAACTGCCGACGCATTCATCCATCGCCGCCTCGTGAGCTGGAAGGAACTGCTCTACCCTTTCGCGATGTGCTGGATGCAGTATAAAGGTAGCCGGCGGGCCTGAATTTCCGCGACAGCCGACATCCGGCCCGGGCGATCATTCTGGCTTAATGCCCGCAACTCACCCATGCGCATCGGATACCTC
>JBBQCK010000179.1:0-6041 GCA_038318605.1 Tepidisphaerales bacterium
AACCCCACGGGTCACACGACCGTCGAGAAGAAGAACTACACACCCCACATTCGCCACATCGGCGACGAGAAGCTCGACAAGAACGGCCGCAAGCGCCACCCGGCCCGCCGCTGGGTCGTGAAACGCACGCTCAGCTGGCTGAGCAAGTGTCGCGCGATTCTGGTTCGGTACGCGAAGAAATCATCGAATTACCTGGGAATCATTCAACTCGCCTGTGTGCTGCTGTGGTATCGTCGGCAACACCGATTGTCGTTTTGAGATAGTTTCTGGGCCCTTGGACGATTTTATCTGAACGCTGACAATGCGCGTCGGCACCTTATTCGCACGCCATGGCATCCTGCACCGTCGCGGCAGTTGGGGCTCGGGATTGCCGCCCTTCGCAAGGGTGATTGCGCAGAAATGCAGTCCAATCACGCGAGCCCTGTTTATATTTTCATCATTTGCAGATTCGCCGGAGTTCTGATGATGGCGTTCCGTTCACTTCAGTCCCGGCCACTTCTGTTCGTGGAATGAGCCTGCCTGGCCGTCTTGAGCGAGCTGGCCGCCCTTACCGCCGACAATATTGATGTTTTTTGGGGCGACAGATTCCCCGGGCTTCTTGCCGGGTGTGCCCAGAGCGCTGTTGGAGTAGATGGCGACTCGTCCGCCGCCACCTCCACCGCCGCTGCCGAACTGCCGCCGGTGAATTTCAGGCTTGATCTCGGCAGCTACTTCTGGGCCGGCGTCACCGCCGATGCCGCCAGAGACGTCGAGTGCGGCGCCGGGCGTGATGTCGATTGCCGGGGCGGCAAGCAGGATCGCACCGCCACTGCCGCCCCCGCCGCAGCCCTTTTTGACCGCACCATTGCCGCCATTGGCTAAGAGCTGAGCATGCGCGCCCAGTGTGATTGACTTTAGTGATACCAGTTCGATTGCGCCGCCGCCGCCGCCGCCGCCGGCCGAGTCGAAGTTGCGGTCATTCGAGGCGCCTGCGCCGCCACTCCCGCCGAGCAGTTCAGCCAGAGCGAGATCGCCATATACCGGGCCGCCGGGCATGGGGGACGGTGGGGCGCCCCCTCCCGAAGATGCCTCGCTGCTGTCGCCACCTTTGCCGCCGTAGCCGCCACCCCCGCCGGCCGCGCCTCCCTTGACGCGCCGGTTGAATCCGGCACCGAATCCGTGGCCAGGCTCGCCGTTATCCTTCATTGCCCGGCCGCCGTCGCCGCCGTTGGCTGGAGGCGGCGCGCTGTTCAGCGACTTGTCGCGTTCGCCTCCCTCGCCGCCGGGCCCTCCCGGGCCGCCGGGCACATTAACCTTGGCCACGCCCGGCTTTCCGGATAGGTCGAGGGTCGAGTTAATGACTATGGCGTCTTTCGAGAGCAGGACCAGGGCGCGGTCGCCGGTTATCTCGATCTTCGCACCGGCCGCCAGGTTGATCGAGTCAAATGTGAAGACGGCAACCTGTACCGTTCCGCCCTTGCTGACGCCCACCGCACCCTTGCCGGTAATCACGCCGCTCATCGCCGGAGCAGCGTCAGCGCCGCCGGTGTTGAAGGTGATCGTTTCATCCTTGCCAACGGTGAGTTTGCCCGCCGACGTGAAATCGGCGGGCTGGAACAGAGAGTCGCGAGCAGCCGGTCGGGTGGCGGCCGCATCCGCCGCCAATGTCGGCACCGTTGTGACGGCGGCGAGCAGGGCAGAGAGCGCAAATAACATTTGACCGATAAAACGCTTTTGGACCATTTAGCTCCCGAAAGTATGAGCAAACGAGTTGAGCGGTTCAGTTGGCAGGCGCAAACTGTCCAAGCACGAGATGCCCGGCATCGAGCCTGATTGTCTGCTTTCCGACGGTGATGGTATCGCCGTTGAGGACGGGTGTGGGCAATTCGCCGGGCCCGAACAGCAGCACCGAAACTTTGGTGGCGCCGATTGAGAGGTCGGTGAATTTCGACTTTTTTCCTGCCGCAGCTTTCCCGACGCCGGTGGCGGCGAGCAGCGCAGGGGCTCCGCTGGTGTTGCCAAAATCGACGACGAGGGAGTTGCCCGCTTCATCCGCCAGTTCCATTGAACCATCTTTCGCCGTGCGGAAATAGGCGGTCTTTCCCTTTAGATTGCCGAAGCCCAACTTGTCGCCGAAGCCCCAGGCCATCGTGTTGCCCGCGATGCCGCCCTTAAAGCCGTGGGGACCACGCTTGAGCAAGGTGGTGATGACGACGTCATCGGCGTCCTGCCACTGATTGCGGGCCACGTAGTAGCCGTGAATGTCGTCCACCATGACATGCGGAAATACCTCGTTTGGATCGAGCATCTTCTCGGGCCAGTTGACAAAGGCATAGACGGCCAAGTGCGGATAGGCCTGCGCGTTGTAAAGAGTCTTGGCGCCAGGTTCGACAAATTTGTCGTAGATCCACGCCATGGCCTGCGCTTCCTCGGGCTTGACCGATCCCATGCCTTGCGCGAAGTCGCCAAGGTGCGAGATGATCCCGCGCTTGTAGAGATTGTTATCGCCGTAGTCGCCGCGGTGGGGAATCTGCGGATTCTTGCCGCCGGAAACGATCTCGTGCATGAGGTGAAGCACGGTATAGCGGGCATCGGGCCGGGGGGTGATGTAGTCGTGGCCGGCGGCGATCTTGAGGCTCTGGATCATCGGGATGACGCCATTGTTCGCGGAGATTCGGCCGCACGATGTGCCTTCGGCGAACCAGCCACCGTCGCCAAAGCCGCCGCCGAGCAGTTTTTGCAGCGACGCCTCGGACGTGGCAAGGAGTTTTTCCAGGCGGGGCGTGTCGGCGCCAGGGTCGCCGCGAAAAGCCATCGCGACCATGGCCGGGCCAAGGATATACGGGCCAAAATGATTACTCCCCGGCGGATAGTGGCCACCCTCGGCCAATGCTTCGAGCGTATATTTCTTATTCTTAACAGTGACAAACTCGTTTTTCTGAACGCGGTCGATGACACTCTTGCGATAATCTTCCGGCCAGGCGTCGTAACAGAGGTCGTAGGCCAGAGCGATGCTCTGCAGAACAAATCCCGTTCGGAAGCCGGTGCCGGGCTTGCCGTAGTTGTATCGCGAATCGCGGTCAACTTGACCCTCGAAGATCTTCTCCGTGCACTGGCGCGCCAGATCGGCGTAAACCTTATCGCCGGTAAGCTGGTAGAGCAGCCCAAACCCGGCGGCGTGAGAGAGGGTGTAAGTTCCGTCGGGATGCTTCTCAACCGCCTTCTCATCCACGGAGTCAACGATGGGGTCCTTTGAATACAGTTCAGGCATCGCGCCGCCGCCGCCGAGCAGAACCTTGAGGCGGGCGATAATTTTTTTGCCTTCGTCGGTCTGCGCCTTTTTCTTCAGCGCGGGTAGATCTGTGGTGCGAAAGATGAGGCGGGGATGTTCTCCGGGCATGGGCGCGACCCAGTTGGGAACGGGCGCGGGATATTCCGCGCTGTCGGTCGCGCGCAATAGTGAGCTGGAAAACGCAGTTACCAATGTAACTGCCGCGCCCAGCCAGATCCTGTTCGAGCCTTGCAAAACGATTGACATGCGAGATTCCTGTAACCCCCTAGAACCTACGGAGCATCTGCCACAAGAGAGTCGAAACCGTATACCAGCGTAGGCTCTTCAGCGTTGTGCCCGTAAGCCGTGATATGTGTCAGCGGCAGGGCATTGAGGGCTACTGAGCGACCGGCTGGCTGCTGGCACAGCGGAAGCCGTAGTCATCGCCGCGGAATTCGGCCTCGTAATTGTCGCGGAACGCGGTGCGCTGATCAGTCGGCTCATTCCCGCGCCAGGAGCCGCCGCGAACGACACGGCCAGTGGCGTCCGGCGGGCCGGTCGGATCGACATTTTGCGCACGATCATAAGGGGCATAGCGATCGGCACACCATTCCCAGACGTTGCCCGCCATGTCCATCGCTCCGCACCACGAGGCACCGGCGGGGAAACTACCCACGGGAGCGGTATAGATCTGTCCGTCGCTGTAGCCCCCGATGGGCTGGATGTCGGAAACGGCCTTGGCCGCGTCTTCATCAGCGAAGTTACCGGTGGCCGCTGGCGGCGGCCATTGATTTCCCCACGGAAACAGCCGGCCATCCCGGCCGCGCGCTGCATACTCCCACTCGGCTTCGGTGGGAAGCCGCAGACCCGCCCAGGCGGCATAGGCATAGGCATCCCACCAGTCCACGCCGACCACCGGCTGCTTTGGCTTGTTCAGGTTGGCATCGCTCCAGTATTTGGGCGTGTGGTCCTTCTGCTTTCCGCCGGGCCCCTTGGGCTGCTGGGGGTGAGCCCATTTATCGTCGCTGCCGGCGTGGACGACCGCATCGAGAAAGCGCGCGTACTCGGCATTGGTCGTTTCATGCCGTGCCAGCCAGTAACCGCGCGTCAGCGTCACGGTGCGCTGCGGACATTCGTCAGGATCGTGCGCATCCTTGAAATCGTCGGGGGTGCCCATCGTAAAGGTGCCGGCGGGGATCCAGATCATGTCGAAAGGCTGAGTCGCGGAGACGGGCTGCGTCGCCGATGGCGGAGGTGTCTTGCGCGGCTGCAGAGCATCCTTTCGAAGATGATTGGTGTACAGGACATATCCCGCGGCGCCGCCAAGGAGCAGCAGGATCATCAAGATTGCGATTGATTTCATGGCAGATTCCTCTCTTGGAGCAATTCTACAGAAATTGCGAACTGCGTGAGGCATGGGTCCAGGAGAAGCTGTCCGAAGTCCGGTTCGAAGTCGAGGGATTTTGCGATCGAATGCCACGACGGCGAGACCAAGTTCACGCTCGGGACGCCAATGCAGCGGACGAAATGGCTTCGTGATTCTTCGGTTATTCCGTGAGCCATTTCTTCTTTGTGATCATGCTCGCAGGACGCGCGTTTACTGGCGTCGGAGGTCGCCGTTACGGGCGCTTTTCGTGGCGAGGTCCCGTTGTTTCAGGATAGTCTGGGCCTGGCCTGCCGCCGCGTAGAGGGGCAGGATGCCTTCGTTCCAGCCGCCGAGCGCCTCGAAGGCCTCCCGGTCGCTTAGAGCGTAGAACTCGGAGCAGTGTGCACCCCGGGTCCAGAATAGGCGCAGGGCCTCCTCGAATAACTTGGTATCCCCAACGCCGGCGCGCACGGCCTTCTCTACGACGATACGGGCCTGAGCGGCCTGCACGCCTTCGCGCAGTGCCTCATAGTGAATCATCGGCACCGGCCCCATTGGCCCTTCCGCGGTGAGCGTGGTTGTTCGATTGCGGGCTACGCGGCCGGGCGCGGTTCGTGCCCCGCCGCCGAAGCCGGTGTCGATCCCGGTGGCGTCGGGCGTTCGCTTGGGCCAGTAGTCGAGTCCGATGCGAGCAAGGCCGACGGTAGCGCCCATTTTCTGGCGGCCGACGGAGATATCCGGCACGGAAAAGTAGTAGGCCGGCGGAACCCCGTCATACTGGATGTCGCGCATTGAGCTAATGAACAGGATTGCGTTGTCCGTCGCGTCCCAGCCGCCCCGCACGGCCGACTCGTTCGGCGGCGGAAGATCCTTGCCCGCACCGGCATCGACGATCTCGAAATATACCGGACGCGGGCCAGTCTCTCCGTAATGGTGCGTCCACGCCTGCCATCCGGGACTCTGTGGAGCGATCTTCTGCCACTGGGAATCGATAGCCTCGGAAACGTGACGATCGTCTTCATTACCCAGGACAATCTTTGACGCTGGCACGCCGAGCTGCCGGTTGACCCGTTCCGCGACGCCATCGAAAACAGACTTCCAGAGCTCTTCATTGGCCGCGTAATCGGCCGGCAGCTTGTGCATGACGTAAGCGCCGCCGGCGTCCTGCGATGTCACAAAAAGCCCATCAGCAGGGATACGGGTTGACGTATTAAGCGGGCTCATCCACTTGCCCCAGACTCCGAGCACAACAAGTCGTTGCGGGCCGAAATATCGACGGGCTAGATCGAGGTATCGGTCGAGCCGCGTAAAGTCAGGGACCAGTTTCCCGCGAACGTCGTTGAAGACGATCATCTGCGGCCCCGAGCCGGTATTCACGTGCCAGAGTACGGGGATATAGAGCACGTGGTTACCCAGGTCGCCGAT
>JBBQCK010000180.1:0-6020 GCA_038318605.1 Tepidisphaerales bacterium
AGGTATTCCGCCAGTGGCGCGGTTCGCTCAGGCGGAGCCGATGGGTTCATCACCCATTTCCAGCATCGCAATCCGCGCGCCGCGTAATGCGCATCCACCAGCTTCTTTGCCTCGGCCGGCGTCATCCCATCAGGCAGCGCCGCATCGAGAATCTGATTGGCCTCGCACACCTGTGGAAGGGTTGGATTGCCATAAGCCGTACCGACATCGAGCGTCGCGGGCTCCGGGTCACACAACTGCCCCACCCAGTGCGCCTGCGTGCGATGGCAAAGCCGCACAAGTGCGGCATCGCTTGCCTCACCGGCCGCCGCATTTTTCAGGATCGGGAGGGACATTGTTGTGGATTCTATCCCCGTCCGCGCGGCGAAGCGTCGTTGACCGTCATAAGCGATCGCCAGTCAACTCGCGCCATCGCCTCCAGCACATCGCCCGGCAGCGGCGGCACAATTGCCTCGCCGCGCCGCTTGACCTGTGCCTCAGGCACGATGGTCAGCACCGATGTCTTTCCCCATTTTTCGATTGCCCGCGGATTGGTTTCTTCCGCGGCGCTGGCGCGCTCGGGCGGATATCGATTGATTACCACCCCCGCGATTTCGATCCTGCGCGCACGCAGCGCTTCAAGTGTCAGCAGCGTGTGATTGATCGTCCCAAGCCCTGCCCGCGCAACGACAACCGCTGGCACGCCAAGCCACTTCACAAGGTCGGCAAATGTATGCTCGCGATCCATCGGCGTCAGCAATCCGCCCACGCCTTCGATGACCATGACATCACTTTGCGGCGTCATCAAACGGATCGATCGCTCAATCGCTTCCCAATCGAACTTCTGCCCCGCGCGCTCGGCCGCAACTGCAGGCGCAAGCGGCTCAGCGAAACGCTGCGGGCAGATTAAATCCAGCGGATGTGATGCGTCGGCGCAGTGCGCCAAAAATTCCGCATCCTCGCTGACCAGCCCTTCGCGCTGCCGCACGCAGCCGGTGGCCGCCGGTTTGAGCACTGCCACCCGCAACCCACGATGGCGCAGCGCCAGCGCAATCGCCGCCGCCACGAGTGTTTTTCCCACGCCTGTATCTGTTCCCGTTACCACCAGCCCGGGAATCTTCAGCCGCGCCAACTTCGCCGACATCGCAACTCCAAATACACCCCTGATTGATGCGAACAATACCCTTCGAAATCGCTGCAACAGCCGTCTAGGACGTCGCCTCCATTGTAACGACACGCCGGGTGATGGACGTCCGTGTCCAACCGCCCACTGCCCACCAAACCATCAATATGACTGCGCGAAAATGACGCGCGTGCGCGTGTCCCGGCCTGTAATAATGTCCTTGCCAGCCGGCGCATCCGCGCCGTTCAAGTCAAACGGAACGCAGCGCACCGTGGCCTTGGTCTCTTCCTTGATCTTCGCTTCATTTGTGCGATCCGGCTCGAAGAAGCATCGCACAAAGCCGCCCTTATCCGCCACGATTGATTTCATTTCGTCGTAGCTCGATGCATCCACCGTGCTGACATCACGAAACTGCCGTGCTTTCTCGAACATCTGCCGCTGCACATCGTCGAGCTTTTCGCGGAGCCAGTCGGCCGATATTGCCGTCGCCGCAACCGTTTCCCTGGCACGATCGAGTCGGCGTTTCAGCACAAACGCGTCCGCGTCCACATCCCGCGGCCCGACCTCGAAGCGAAACGGCACGCCGCGCTGCTCCCAGTGATATTGCTTGTCTCCCGGCCGGGCGTCGCGCCAATCAACCACGATCGATTGATGTGTCAAACGATCGAAAAAGTAACTCTCCACATCGCCTTGCCGGCTGCGGCGCTGGGCGGCCGCAACTTCATCCTCTCCAACCAGCGCCGCAAGCAGCTTCAGAATAAATTCGCGCACCTTCGGCTTTTCCTGATCTCCTTTGAAGATTGGCACGATCGCTACGACATTCGGCGCCACTCGCGGCGGCAGGATCAATCCCTCGTCGTCGCTGTGGGCCATGATGGCGGCCCCGATCAGTCGCGTGCTGACGCCCCAACTGGTTGTCCAGGCAAATTCCTGTTTCTGATCGCGGCCAAGGAATTTGATCTCAAACGCTTTGGCAAAGTTCTGGCCCAGGAAATGGCTGGTGCCGGCCTGCAGCGCCTTGCCATCCTGCATGAGCGATTCGATGCAATAGGTCGTCACCGCACCGGGGAATTTTTCGCTGTCGGTCTTGGCGCCCTTCACCACCGGCAGCGCCAACGCCTGCTCCGCAAAATCGGCATACACATCGAGCATGCGCAGCGTCTCCTCGCGCGCCTGCGCTTCGGATTCGTGCGCGGTGTGTCCCTCCTGCCATAGAAACTCGGTCGTCCGTAGAAACAGACGCGTGCGCATTTCCCAGCGCATCACATTGCACCACTGATTGATCAAAACCGGCAGATCGCGATAGGACTGAATCCACTCGGCATACATGTGCCCGATGATCGTCTCGCTGGTCGGCCTGATAATCAGCGGCTCCTCGAGCGGCGCTGCCGGCTTCAGGCCGCCCCCCTCCGCTTTTTCCAGTCGCGTGTGCGTCACCACGGCGCACTCCATCGCAAACCCCTCAACATGCTCCGCCTCGCGCGCCAGAAACGACTGCGGGATGAGCAGCGGAAAATAAGCATTTACATGGCCGGTATCCTTGAACCGCCGGTCAAGATCGCGCTGAATCGCCTCCCAGATGGCAAACCCCTCCGGCCGGATGACCATGCACCCCTTAACCGGTGAATAATCCGCAAGCTGCGCCGCCTTGATGACATCCAGATACCACTGCGCGTAATCTTCCGATCGGGTTTTAATGTTCTTGGCCATGGGACGGCGAATGGTATCGGGTACGGTGCGGCTTCGCACGTGGATGCCGGCAACGGCGAATCAGGCGCGCCACGCCAATCGTCCAGGAGCGGAATGTGACGGCATCAGAGTGGGTCCAAAACTCCGTTGCCGCATTCCGGACATCGATTGACACTGCTGCGCAGATCATACCCGCACTTGATGCAGCGACCGTGAAGCCGACGCCGACGCACGCGACGATAATTGCGGAGGCGTGGAACGAATCGCAGAGCCGGGAAAATGGCGCTTGTGGCGGCGATTGCCCACCAGGCAACGAGCAACTCGGTCCATCGCTGCACGACTCCCTCAATGTGCCGATACGCCACGACCTTTGAAATTCTCCATCCCCAATTGGAGTAGTCCTGCCGAGATGGAGTACCGGGCAGGAATTGCTCAAAGATCAGCAAGCCGTCGTAGTTCGCAAGAATAAAGCCGGGTCGCCGAATAAATCCATATGGATCTCCCGGAAATGCCCAGCATACCAGCGACAAAATAGTTACACCGAGCGAGCAAAGGCCCACTGCATCGAGTAAACGCGGTCGCAGGCGCATGTTTACAAGCCCCTAAATCCAGGCATCAACGCACATCGCCGCCGAAAGTAACGCGACGCTCTTCAGGCAGGTCGGACGTTCGCCTTGAAAAATGCGGCCGCCTCGGTCTTCCCGGCCGTGCCGGAAGCAATTGCCAGAACGAGATCGTAGGTCGCTGGCTTCTCTGCCGCGCATGTCAATCCGTTCACTTCGAGAAACGTCAGCGCTGCAGCGAGCGCGGTGCGCTTATTTCCGTCGATCAACGGATGGTTTGCCGCTATGTGAAACAAATAGGCGGCCGCCATTCCATGCGGAAACTCATGCAACATCGATCCTCCAAAACCCGCCGAGGCCATCGCCGCCGCTGACTGAAGCAGCCCCATGTCACGAATGCCCGGGTCCCCGCCGAACGCCGCGATCTGCTGCTGATGTAAACCAAGAATCTCGTCCACTGTCAAAAAAATGATTGGCACGGCATCACCTCCATCACACTACTCCGCCAGCCGCCGAAAAACGTCGTGCCACTCGGCCATGACTTTCGCCGACGCCGCCTCAAACTTCTTCCGGCGCTTCGGATCATCCGGCGCGATCACCAGGCAGCGTCCATCCGTCGTCACGCTCAGCGGCGTATCCGCGTCGATGTTCAGAAGTTCCAGAATCGGCTTGTCGATCACCAGCGCCAGACTGTTACCATGCTTTGTCAGTGTCTTGGTCATTTTGAATCTCCTACAATGTATGTACATTGTATCATCGGCAAATCGGGTCGTCTACCTGCCCATCACGAGCGGATAAATTGATCAGTCGAAGCAAATGGATCGCCTCATGGCAACCAACTGGTATTTGATTCGTGACGGCCGGCAAACCCGCCCGTATTCAGCCGATGCGGTTTGCGCCATGGCATGCAGCGGCACCCCCTCGGCCGGCGTGCGAAGACAATTTGTCGATGCCGGCTGGATCCCCAACGTCGATCTGCGGCCTACGGATCCGCCATTGCACGGCGAAAGTTTTGGCCGGCCCGCGCCCCTCACTCGCAGGCGGATCACAGTCAAACGGCGCATCGTCGCGGCGTTTACCCAACTCATTTTGACTGCCGTGATCGTTGCTGCTTTTATTTATATATGCAGATAATTGTCGACTCCGTCGAGGGTTCGCAAATGCGCGCCATCGACCATCGGGTCGCACAGTTGCAAACCGGCATGCAGTGCGCTCGCCCCGACCCAATCGAATCAGTGCGGCATGGGAAACCTGCCCGCAAACTCGGCCGTTTCGGCGCGAAGCTTCTTCAGCGCCTCCGCGTCCTCCTTGGCGTGCAGCGCACGGTCAATCATATCCGCGACCGTCTTCATATCCCCCTCGCGCAGGCCACGCGTCGTCAGCGCCGGCGTGCCCAGCCTTACGCCGCTGGTGACCTTGGGCGGGCGCGGATCGTTATATATCGCATTTTTATTGCAGATCATGCCGGCCGCCTCCAACGCCTTTTCAGCATCGGCCCCGGTAAAATCCGCATTGCGTGCCCGCAGGTCCACCAGCATCAGATGATTGTCTGTTCCGCCCGACTGAAGACGATAACCCTTTTCGATTAGCGCCGACGCCAGCGCCTTTGCATTGGCGACCACCTGTTTCGCGTACACCTTAAAATCCGGCCGCAGCGCCTCGCCGAACGCAACCGCCTTGGCCGCGATGATGTGCATCAACGGCCCGCCCTGCGATCCTGGAAACACGCTCCGATTGATCGCCTTCGCCAGATTCTCGTCGTTGGTCATAATCAGCCCGCCGCGCGGGCCGCGCAGCGTCTTGTGTGTGGTCGTCGTAACGACGTGCGCGTGTGGAAATGGCGATGCGTGCGCCCCGCCCACCACAAGCCCGGCGATGTGCGCCACGTCCGCCATCACCATCGCACCAACTTCGTCCGCAATCGCGCGGAATTTTGCGAAATCGATCGCGCGAGGATAGGCCGAGTATCCGCAGATAATCACTTTCGGTCTGACCGCCAGTGCCTTGCGCCGAACGGTTTCAAAATCGATCATCTCAGTCGTTGGATCCAGTTCGTAGAAGTCCGGCCGATAAAAGATCGCAGACGCGTTGAGCTTCATCCCATGCGTCAGATGCCCGCCGGATGACAGGTTGATCCCAAGAAACGAATCTCCCGGCTGCATCATCGCCATGAACGCCGCAAGGTTCGCATTCGCACCCGAGTGCGGCTGCACATTGGCAAAGCCGCATCCAAACATCTGCTTGGCGCGATCGATCGCGATGTTTTCGATTTCGTCGTAGAAGCCGCACCCGCCGTAATAGCGAGCGCCGGGATATCCCTCGGCGTATTTGTTGGTCAGCACCGTCCCGGCCGCCGCCATTACCGCCGCTGAAACGTGGTTTTCCGACGCGATCAGTTCAAGCGTCGTAGCCTGCCGACGGGTTTCGGAAGCAATCAATTCTGCGATACGCGGGTCGGCATTCTCAAGGCTCTGCGTTGGATTCATAGGCCGGCTATCCTACTCCGCGCCGCCATCATTCAAAGACGCGGCCGACGACATCCTGCAAATATGCTTTGGTTTCGCACTTCGCCCCACAGGGTCCTCCGATGCCCCTAATCCTCCGGCTTCTCCCCTGCATCGGCCATTCGCACGATCCTCGGGTCAAATCGTGCGATCGGCTTTACA
>JBBQCK010000181.1:0-6015 GCA_038318605.1 Tepidisphaerales bacterium
AGTTCCGCGCCCGAATCCCAACCCCCGGAGACTTGCCATGCCCGAATTCCACCACCGGGCTTCCCCACGAAGGGGCGCGCGAAAATGCTTAACTGATGCTCGCCCACCGTTAATCGGGAAGCCCAGACATCCAATTGGCGGCCGCAAAAGCGATTGCCATGGGTACTACTGCCCCAGGAAAACCTTTAAAATATTCCCCTTTCAACGTAACCCGCAACTCCCAACCACCTCTACCCAAATACTCCAACCTACCCAAACCCCTGCCACCGCGCGCCCCGGTGCAACAAAATGAGACAAAGTGCAACACTTTTTCGCCCGTCCCACCCGCCTCACCCACCGGACTCCAAGCCCCAACTCCCATCACTACTCATACTTCCATCGCCCCGACCCTCCCACCGCCCGCGCAACATCCTCCCAACCTGTTGCGCGACCGTCTCGCCCCCCAAATCGCCCCGTAAAAACGCGGCCGTTCATGCCTTCACTGCCCCCGCTCCCGGCAATGTCGCCCACCCGAACCGGTGGTTAAACCGCATGCCAACGAAAACGTGGACAAGGGCAAGCTGACATCCACCATTGCCTCCCGCGATAGCGTTTCAAATGAGTATTGCTGAACGAGGACGGACAGCCCGCCCGGTCGCCGTCCCGGCCAACAGCCCCCAATGCAACCCCGCCGGCCGACGCCGGCGCGATAATTCCGCTGAAAGCTCTGTCAAAGCGGAGGGTGTGAGACATCCCGGACCTAAACCCCATGAATCTCGCACATAATTCTGCCGCCTCCCAAAAACCCGCGGCCGCAGGCGCATCGCGGGCGCATCGCGGGCGCATCATGCCGGTTTCGGCCCGATAGCCGCGCCTGGGGTCTTCCTTGTGAATAATGGATTTGGATTGTATTTTCTGCTCCCGGCGGCCAGTGATTTGGCGGAATGCACCTCGGTCCGGGAGCGTGGATGAGCGAGCCGGTTTTTGTCAATCATGCCCATGTGTTTCCGCCGGACATCAATCCACAGGCGACGCCGCCCCGCCTGATCCAATTGCTGGACGCCTGTGCCATAGACGAGGCCGTCTGCTTTGCACCCTTTCCCTATCAATGCGACAACAAAGGCATCGAGCCCAACGAATGGCTGGCGGGCGAGCTGCCGAAATATGCCGGCCGCCTGCGCGGGTTCGGCACAATCGACTTTCGACTCGACGATGTTCATGATCAGGTCCGACGCATCAAAAACCTCGGACTCGTCGGGCTCAAGCTCCATCCCAATTCCCAGCGCTTTTCCATTCTGTCAGAACGCGCCTTCGAGGTATACGCGGCCGCCAGCGAGCTGCGGATGTTCATCACCTTCCACACCGGCGTCCATGCCTCACGCCTTGCCGACACGCGGGTGATCGATTTCGACGAGGTCGGCCTGCGGTTTCCAGAACTGAAATTCAGCATGGAGCACGTCGGCGGCTATCACTTTTTCAACGAGGCGCTGGCGGTGCTTTTCAACCATGTGCCGCCGCCGTGGGAAACCGGCAAGAGCAACGTCTTCGCGGGCCTGGCGTCGGTCTTCACCACGCATGTCAATCGCTTCTGGCATCTGTCGCGTGAACGCCTGCTCGAACTCGTGGCCCAGATCGGCGCGGAGCAATGCATCTTCGGGCTCGATTTTCCGTACAACCTCGAGCGGGAAACGATGATCGGGCTGGAAACGATCCGTGGAATGGGGCTGAGCGAAACAGAAACCGCCGGCATACTGGGCGGAAATCTGCGGCGACAATTGCAGTTGCTGGCCGACGGATGAGGGTCAGGGGCACAAACAACAGTTCGCTCGCCCAGCCATCGCGATTAACATTCGGGAACGATGTCCGACCCCACGCGAACCCACCAAAATTCCGCCAAAGCCTTCGAACGCGCTCTTCAGGTCATGCCCGGAGGCGTTTCTTCTCCGGTGCGCGCATTCAAGGGTGTTGGCGGTACGCCGATCTTTATCGCCCGCGGGGCTGGTGCGATTGTCGAGGATGTTGATCAGAATCAGTACATCGATTACGTCGGCTCTTTCGGGCCGTTGATTGTCGGCCATGCCAACGATCGCGTCGTGGCGGCAGCCGCCAAGGCAATGGGACGCGGCGCGTGTTATGGCGCGCCGACCGAATTGGAAACTCAGCTTGCCGGCATGATCGTCGAAGCGCTGCCGGCGGCCGACATGGTGCGATTCGTCAACAGCGGCACCGAGGCCGCCATGAGCGTGGTGCGCCTCGCCCGCGCCGCGACGGGGCGCGATCTGCTCGTCAAATGCATCGGCTGCTATCACGGCCATGTCGATAGCCTGCTGGTACAGGCGGGCAGCGGCGCATTAACAATGGCGGAGGCCGAATCACGCGGCGATGCGAACAACTCCGCCGGCGGAAACACCCCGCCGATCTCCGCACCGTCAAGCCCCGGCATTCCGCGCAGCCTGGCCGCCACGACACTGCTAACGCCATACAACGATCTGCATGCGGCCGAGCGGCTGTTCGACGAACGAGGCGCCCAGATCGCGGCGTTTCTGGTTGAGCCGGTCGCCGGCAATATGGGCGTGGTTCCGCCCGAGGCAGGCTACCTTGACGGTCTTCGCGAGCTGTGCACGAAGCATGGAGCGCTATTGATCTTCGACGAAGTGATGACTGGATTTCGCGTCGGATGGGGTGGGGCTCAGGCGCTTTATGACGCGGCGCCAGATCTCACCTGTCTGGGCAAGATCATCGGTGGCGGATTGCCGGTTGGAGCATACGCCGGCCGGCGGAGCCTGATGGAAATGGTCAGCCCCGCCGGCAGCGTCTATCAGGCCGGCACGCTCTCCGGCAATCCTCTGGCGATGAGCGCCGGGCTGGCCACCCTGGAAATCCTCCGTGAAGGCGCGGGTGAATGTTACGTACACCTGGAAAAATCGGCTGAAACCCTGATGAGTGGCTTGATTGGCGCCGCCCACGCCGCTGGCGTGGCACTGACCGTTAACCGCGTGGGTTCAATGCTGACGCCGTTTTTCACGCGCATGGCAGGTGCTCCGGTCCGGAATTTTGATGACGCAATGACGTGTGACACGGCGGCGTACGCCGTTTTCTTCCATGCCATGCTCGAACGCGGTGTTTTCCTACCGCCCTCGCAGTTTGAGGCGTGGTTTGTATCCACGGCCCATGAGGACTTGCTCATTGAATCAACTTTGTCGGCGGCAAAAGAGTCGTTTGACGCCGTTGCCAAATCTCGCGGTTCATGACCGCGATCGTTGAGGCTCGTCTATCGCGGCAGTATCATACGCACCGCGTTGGATGGGCTGTAGAAGTACATCGAACGCACCGGCCGTGATCGAAATCGATCGCGATCGTTTTAACACTCGCAGGAGGCTGCCTCATGGCGGAAATTGGTAATCAGGAATATCCCACCGTTCTGGGCCACGACGCGGTTTTCAAAGGCGAGCTGACCTTTGAAAAGGGATTGCGCCTCAACGGCAAATTCGAAGGAAAGATCAACACGGCCGGACGCCTGCATGTCAGCAAGGAAGCCAAATTGCAGGCCGACGTGGAAGCCGGCGCGATCGTCGTGGAAGGTGAGGTCACGGGCAACCTCGTTGCCAACGACCGCATCGAACTGAAGCAAAGCGCCCGCTACGAAGGCGATTTGCGGGCCAGCAAGCTCGTGGTGGACGAGGGGGCGGTATTCAGCGGCCATGTGACGGTTGGTCCGGAGGCGGTCAAATCCCGGCCCGCCGGCGCAGCGCCAAGCGCTGGCGTGCCGCGGCCACTCGGCCAGCCGCCGATGCTGAACAAGCCGTAAGCCTTACCCTCGCGACGGCCAGCCAATGCGCCCGCAGTGCGCCCCGGGCGCACAGTGCGCGTCAGCGTTCAGGTGTTTATGTCTGTTACACCCTCACTAGCCGGAGTGCCGGACGATCGCATCACGATCGTCTGCCTCTATTGCCACAAGCCGCAGGAGGTTGGCCGCAAAACACTCACGCTTACATGCAAATTCTGTTCAAAGCCGCTGAAGCTGCAGGATGTTCGATTCACAGCCTACGAGGCCAGGCGCGTCATCGAGACGTTGGGCGTTGTCACTGTCGAGAAGAAGGGGAACGTGGTCGCCGACCGCATCACCACCGGGGGCGGCCTGGTGGTGCGCGGGCGGGTTAAGGGAAATATCCTGAGCTTCGGCGTTGTGCGCGTCGGCCCGGAGGCGGAGATCAAGGGAGATATCACCGCGCCCAGCATCGCAGTCGGCGCGGGGGCGATACTGGAGGGTTATTACAAGGTCGGGCCCGATGCCGCGCCTGAGCCGGCCGGCTCAACGACCTCGTAACCGGCCGAGTGGTTGCTGGACGATAGCTCCCGCCCAATCGAAGACAGTACAACGCTTTCGTCCAGCCAGTTAAGGCAACTGGTATGCGAACATCGCCGCGAATAGCACGGACTACAGACGATATCGAGCCGCACCACTGATTCATTTCGCCCAAAAGGACCGGTGCGGGCCGGATTCGTCGGCCCGAACATCGTGACAAGCGGCCTACCCAAAGCAGCGGCGATGTGCATCGGCCCGCTGTCGTTGGCGATAACCACATCGGCCCGTCGCAATAGTTCGACCAGTTCCGGCAGCGAGGTTTTCCCCGCCAGATTCAAGTCCCCGCCGATCAACAGCGCCAGCGGCGCGGCATCCAGCCCGCCCGCGATGATGCTGGCCAGACCGTACCGCGCCCGTAGCGGCGCAACCAGCGCCGCGAATTTGTCCACCGGCCAGCGTTTCGTTTGCCAGTTCGTCGCGGGCAGCAGCACCGCGTAACGCCCGATAGCGCCGAGCTTTTCTTGAATGCTTGATCGCGCGACAGGATTGTCGGGAAATCGAAAGACAGGCGGGCCGGGCGCACGCCCCAACGCATCGGCAATCGCAAGGTTTTTGAGCACGGCATGTTGCTCAATCGGCGCGGCGTCGATGCGATGCGTGTAAAATGCCCAGGCAAGTTCGCGCGCCTGAGCAAAGCCGACGCGCACCGGCGCGCCTGTTTGCCATGCCAGCCACCCACTGCGCAGGAGCCCCTGTAAATCGACAACCAGATCAAATCGGCGGGATTTCAATTGTGTGACGAGACGGATCAGTTCGCGCATGGAGCCGATCGGATGTCGGCCGGCCTGGCCGATGTGCCGCCGATCGAACAGGATCAACTCGTGCAGATCAGGATGATTTTCGATCAGTCCCGCGCATGCCGGAGTCACCAGCCAGTCGATCTGCGCCGCCGGCCAACGCTGGCGAAGCCGATCCAGAACCGGCAAGGCATGGACGACATCACCCAGCGCGCTTGGCTTGATCAGCAGGATGCGCTGCGGATCAGAAAAAAACGTTGGACGATGGTTCATCGCGTCTGCTCCGGCGCGTACCCGCGAAGCAGGGCGGCCTCGTCCATCGGTTGATATTGTGGCAATTCTCGAACGCTGCGCAGTAGGCGCTTTATTCCCCCTTCGCCCGGCCAGCGAAACGGCCGCAGACCATCCACGTCGATCAGTGCGGGCGTCGGTCCAAGACGTTCATCCGGCATGATGATCCAGTTGGTCGCCTTTGAGTCATAGAGATACAAACCGCTGCGCTCAACGCGGTGCAGCAGCCGGCCGATGCGCCAGAAAAGTCGTTCGCGATCCGGCTGCCCCAACGCGTTGAGGTCGGTCTGTTGCAACGTATCGCCGGGCAGCCTTTCAAAGAGTATGACCTGATCGGTTACATATCCAAATTTTCGCTGCTGGATGAGCAGAATTGGCCACGCTGTGGGGATGCGCCGCACGACAAGGCTCCAGGCTTTCTTCCAAGCCCGCGCCGATCGCGAGCCCCGGCCGATTTCGTTGAGATATCGCCACCAGTGTTTGCGGCGCGCACGCTTGGCGACGTAGTCGATCTGCGTGCCGGCGAGCGCCAGCCGGCCCGTCAGCACATCGCCGCTTCGGCTGCGCTTCAGCACCGGCAGTTGGTCGAGCTCGATTTTGTCCAGCACGATGCGCCATTCTTTGAGCAGTTCGCCGGACGTG
>JBBQCK010000182.1:0-5964 GCA_038318605.1 Tepidisphaerales bacterium
CAATCGTCTTGGCGCCGCCGCCAAATGGAGATTGCGCCGGCGAGGTGGGCTGGGTCGGCGGCGTCGGCGTCGGCGTCGAGCCCTTGACGGTGTATTCCCAGTCACCCCAGTTCCAGACATTCGCCAAATGTCGCAGCGTGACCGGTCCATCCACTGCATAGCTGATCGATTTGTCCGTGTTCCACTCAACAACCTGCCGTAGCGATGTATAAACCTGCCCGAATGTGGGGTCGTACCACTTGCCGTTGTACTTGCCGAAGCGATGCATTCCGAACACCCAGCGATCCGTTCCCTTGCCGGGCTGATGCGCGTTCCCGTTGTCCCCATCGAATGCCACAAGCCCCGGCTTGGTGATGAAGAAGCCCCCGGCCGACCCGAACACGCCATTTTCGGCAGCCGCCGTCAATCCCAGCGTCTTGCCGAGTGATTCAAACAAATACGCCATCGTCGCACAGTTACAATTTTTATACCGCCCCATGATCATGTCGTCGGCTGACCTGAAAACATCCTGGTAGACCCATCCCGGATTGCGATCGTGGATTCCCTTCGCCAGGTCCGTGGCGACATTGTCGCCCGAGGGCGTATTGCGCCCGCCGTTGCCGGCGAACTGCGTCGCCTTGGCGAAGTAAGTTGTGTTCGGCGTGAATCCAACGGGGTTCGACCACGTTACATAAAACGTATGACTTCCGCTCTGCGTCGGCGCGATCGTGTTGCCGTTTGCATTGAAAAAGCTGAACGACAGGTTCAACTTGTACTGCCCGAGCGCGCCGGGCGTAGTCACCGCGAAGTCATGGTAGCTCGTTCCGCCACCTCCGCTGAACGCACCGCTACCGCTGAGCCCGCTGCCGGAGACCGACCAGCTATAGCGCGTCTGCCACGCCGTGCTGCCGTCGCCGGAAACCGAGGTATTGATGCGTATCCCGGCCGCCGAGCCGGCGTTTGACTGCGTGCCATCGGCGATAGGCTGGTAGGCGCCGGGTGAATATCGGCTCCAGACTGTGTTGGACACGCCGGCGATTCCAATATCGTTGTTCGCGTCGTATGAGTTAAGTGTAACGGCCGACAGCAGCGTCCGGCCTTCCAGCATTTCGCTCGACATAAAAGATGGCCCGGCGTGCAAACGACGCCGCCGAATAACGAAGCACTTCATCGCAAACTCCTTCAACTGGCAATTTCGGACCGGCCGCGGCCACAGCCACGATTCCCCTCGTTCCGCCGCCGGCCGAAAGGCTAGCGGGACATTTCAAGTGCGGCAACCATTAGATCACCCCCAAATGCCCGTCAGCCGCCTCTTGGCCGCAATCTGGAGAACCTGTTCCGAATACGCGCCGCGACAGCTATTCCGCGCCAATTCTCCGGGGCGCGCAATAAAGAGCGGGCCGACCCTCCCGAGGTCGGCCCGCAACGAAACGAATTGCGATATCGTGCTCAGGCGGCCTGCGCGTGCGCCACCGGTTCGCTGGCTTCGGTCTCGCCAGCAATCCGCATGGTGCCTGACGCCGAACCTTCGCGGGCGGCCTTCGCACTGGCTTTTCGCGTGAGAAGTGAAGTCATCGCCTGAAGCGCGTCGGAATCTTCCTGCGTGGGGAGAATGCCGCGAAGTTCATCACGCTCCGCCACCAGTCCGTTGATCTCGCCGCGCGCTTCATCGAGCCGACGCTCCATCTCCTCGACGGAAGCATCCAGCGTGCGAATGCGTTCGCCCTGGCGATTGATGACGCCTTCGGACTGTTCCTGAGCTTTGCTCACCTCTTCAAGCTGCAGCGAAAGGCTGCGTAGCTCGATGGCCTGTCGTTCGAGGTCGGCCGCCTGATCCTTGAGGCGGCGATCCTGATCGCTGATTGTCGCGCTCTGGTCCACAATGGTCTGCTGCTGGCTCTTGATCTTTTCCGCGTCGCTCTTGATGCGCGCCGACTGCTGCAGCATCAACTGGCGGGCTTCGGTCAGAGCCTGTGCGAAGGACATTTCGTTCTGGGACATGGCTATTCTCCAAGCTGGGTACAACTGCAATCGCCTGCCTAATCGAGCATCCTGCCCGCGGCGGCTTTGTCTGTTGATCTGTGTCGGCGTTAACGACGGCGCGGTTTAGGCAGGCGCGCACGTTTGTGCGTTTTAGCGCGTCGGTCCAATAACATTTGAATGGGAAAATCCCCCACGACGCCCCGCCGGCCGGCGCACTTCAGCGCTGGTGGCTCATGATCAACAGCGCGATCGTCATCGTTTGCAGTACCAATGCGACGATCAGCACCGGCTGCAATGTAGCTTCGCCTCGATGTAGATATGCAACAAAAAGCGTCGCCAGGACAATGACCTGAAGTATGCCCGCCATCAGCTTGCTCACCGCGAAATCCGAACCGGCATGTTCGCGCAGCCGGCGCAGTTCGCGCACGTCCTGAACGATCTGTTCGAGCAGCTTCCGAACATCGCCCGACTGCGGCAGGCTGCCATCGTCGATTGATGATGGCGACGGCGACTCCGGTGCGCCATCGGTTCGGCGAACGGTGCTGCGAGCGATATGTTCCGCAGCTTCCGCCAGCGTCGCGGCGTTGAAATCCGGCAGATCCATACCCGGTTCATTTACTGCCGCGGATGGCGGCAATGATGGATCGCGAAACAATATAGTCCGGCATCCCACCGCCCGACCGGCCGCGATGTCGCGCGGCGCATCGCCAATCATCCAGCTTCGCCGCAGATCGATGTTCAGCGCCGCCGACGCTGTCTGGAGCATGCCGGGCGAAGGCTTGCGCAACGGGCTGTCGCGGCGATATTCCGCAACCTTCGCCTGCGGGTGAAACGGACAGTATTCGTGACGATCGATAACCGCATCAACGTTTTGCTCGCCTAGCAGTACGTCCAGCCGCGCATTGACTGCGCGCACCGCGGCCTCGTCAAAAAGCCCCCGCGCGACGCCCGACTGATTTGAAACCACCACAATGGCAAACCCCAGGCGCCTCAGGCGCGCAATCGAATCTGCGGCCGTGGCAACCAGCGTCACCTTGGCCGGGTCGCCGAGATAACCGTCACTGGCGATCAGGGTGTTGTCCCGGTCGAAAAATATGGCCGCGCGACTCATGGAAGTGACTATCGGACTGCATCCGCCGTTGCCGTCAAACTTCAGATTATCAGCCGCCGGGGCGCTGTCGGCAACAGGCACAGCCGGCGGCCGGCATTTTTGGAATTATGCAATAAGTGTGGAAATAACCAACGTCGTCCCGCGTTAATTGTGTGAGTCCATGAGAACGCTGGAGCGATCGAGCAAAACCAGGATTCACCAACAAACGAAAGGCAAAAGCCATGTCCATCACGACCAATCCATCTCCGCTGCGCACTTCAACCATCGCCATGAAAGAAAACGGACCCATGATCGAACAACTCGAAATCCGCCAGTTGCTTAGCGGCAATCCCCTGGCCCGGCTGACTGACGACGGCATACTCCACGTGAACGGCTGGGATGCCGCCCGCAACACCATTACGGTCGGCTATAACGCCGACAAGTCTGGCATCGTCGTCAATCTGAGCGGCGTAACGCGCATCGGCGTTACCAAAACCTTTACCCATACCTTCGCGGCCAGCGATTCCATTCGCCGACTGCATGTGCGCGGCGGCGCGCTTGACGACACGATCACCATAGACCAGACCAACTTTCCCTTCGACATCGTCACCCGCATCGAAGGCCGCGACGGCAACGACACCATAAATGCCGGCGACGAGGTGGATCGCATTCACGGTGGTCGCGGCAACGACATCATCCACGCCGGCGGCGGCGGTGATCTGATTTACGGCTCCAAAGGCGACGACGAGATTTTCGGTGAAGATGGCAACGACACCCTATGGGGCGGCCTCGGAGACGACATCGTCAACGGCGGTGCCGGGAGCGACAAACTCGGCGGCGTCCTGGGCAACAACGAAATGATCGGTGGCGACGGCGCCGACACATTCGTCGTTAAAACACTGGCCGACAACCCCACAAACGACTACCAGACCGGCGAAGACATCCTTCGCAGCCACATCTCTGCCCACAACGACGAAACCGACCCGCCGCCACTTGGGACGTGATCGCTCGTTGCTTCGCATCGCCATTCAGGACGATCGACAGCAATCCAAATCAAAATCGCGCCCAGACGCTCCGAGCGGCGTTTGGGCGCGGTTTTTTTGTCACATCAGGTCATCGCCGATATTTGCGTTCAAGTGATTGCATCCGTCCCGCATCACTGCGTTACGATTGCCGGCCGTGATCGCGCTCGAACATCCCGCATGGCTCATCTTACTCGCGCCGCTTCTGGCGCTGGCGATCTGGCTCTTGCTAAGCCGGGGCGCGCCGACGGCTGTTCCTTTTGTCGCGCTCTGGCCGGCCGATCGCTCGCTGGCCGGTGCGCGTCGCCGACGATGGAGCCGCCCGCCTCTTTTCGTGCTTCTATTGCTGCTCGCGATCCTCTGTGCCATCGGTGCTGCAGCCAGCCCGCGATGGATTCGCCCCGGATCGCGCGGCGCCCACGGCATCGTTATCCTTTTGGATCGCGGCCTGACGATGTCCGCGCGTGGCCAATCCGACCTGCGCTATCGCGAAACCGCCCGCAGCGCCGCCGCCATACTGCGCGCCCGCCTAGGTGATGGCCCGGTCGAGCTTATCGTCCTGCCCGGCGGGCAGCGCATCCGCACCACTTTGGCGCAGTGGGACCGCGATGCCGAATGTGCTACGCCTGTTCCCAGCGAATCCACCGAGGCCATGCGACTTGCGATCGCCCGCGAGCTGATGGCGCACAATCTTCCGGTCCTGGCGGTTTCCGACCGTGATTTGTCGTTCGATAATCCGCGATTTGCCCGCGTTGCGCCGCCCGAGCCGCTTACCAATGTCGGCATCATTGCCGTCGCGATTTCACCGCCACCGGTGCAGCTGATGGTGCGGATAAAAAATGATTCGCCGCGTCAGACCGCGTCGCTGCAGATCGCTGGCGTCACGCCAACCCAGTTGGACGACATCCGCCTTCCCGCTTCAGGCCAATCCAAAGATTTCTTCTTCGACCTTGCCGCGATGCCATCGACGGCGGAAGTGCGCCTTGCGACTTCTGACAACCTTCCGGCCGACGATTTTGCAAAAATCCTTTCTGCAGAAGGATGGCGGCGCATCGAATCATCAACGCCGCTGCCCGATTCGCTTCGTTGGATCGTTGATGTCTATTCCCGCCAGCATCCAGCCCCGGCCGACGCCGGCCGCGTCGTGATCGTTGACAGCGCAGCAAAACTTTCCGTCGGCGAACCGGGCATCGCTCTCGCTGTCCAGCAAAGTGCGCCGGCCGCCCCGCAAAGCGCTCGTGAAGAATCCCCGAAATTGCTTGCTCATCCCCTGACCAACCACATCGACTGGCCGGCGGTGCTTGTACACGCGCCCAATCCACCGCTGCTCGAAGGTGACAACTGGCAGCCGCTTGTCACTTGCTCCGGCCGGCCCGCCTTGGCGATTCGCGATAATCCAGTACGTCAGGTCTGGGTCGGCTTCGATTCGACGCGCTTTGAAAAACAGGCCGACTTTCCAATTTTCTGGCAGAACGTCTTCAATTGGACGGCCGCCCAGTCCGCGCCGCGGGTCGAGGTATGCGATCCATTTGTTCCACCCACACCCTCTGACCCAGCCTGGCCCGACCGCATTACCTCCGCGGCCCTCGCCGGCAGCCCGGCATTGCTGCTGCGTCCATGGCTGGCGTCGCTCGCCGGAATCGTCATCGCGGCGTCGCTCGGCTTGGCCGCCTTGCAAAGCCCATACAAAGCCGCCAAATCGCGCCCCGCCCGCCCTTGATCGTCCACCCGCCATGGGTTATAAACTGCGGTTTGCCGGCCCGGGAAAGGGTCTTCTTCGTTTGCCTCCCGACGCAAATGGGCGTTCGGTTGCGTTGAACTGGCCGCTTTGCGGCCGCGAACGCTTAGCGAAAGTCAAAGAATCATGCCGACGATCAATCAGCTCATCAA
>JBBQCK010000183.1:0-5938 GCA_038318605.1 Tepidisphaerales bacterium
GAGACAGGAAACTGACGACCGGAAACGCAGTGTACAATTCGCGCCCGTCTGCTGCCGACTACTTTCTACCTACCGCCGACTGCCCACTGCCGACGGCCCACTGCTCTACATCTCCGGCACGCGGCGCACGCCGTTGTTTGGTGCAAGGTCAACCAGTTCGAAATGATCCCCTTTCAATTCCCATAACTCAAGCCATTGGGCATCACGGGTGGCGGCCGATTTACTGACTGTGGTTTTGCGAAAATGCCAGACGGTCGCCGGCCGATCGCAAAAGCGATAGAGATAAAATCGCACGCCGTTCTGCTTCGCCCAATCCACCAGCAAATTTGCCTGCGGCCCATCGCCCGGGGCATCCCAGAACGGAGGGGCGGAAGGCAGAGCATTTTTGGCCTTCAGCCGCGCCTTTTCCTTTGCCGTCAGCTTGAGAGGCCTTGGCAGGCCGGGCACGGACTGCACCGTTTTGCCGGTGAGCCAGAAGAAAATCCGCCGGACGAAGCGGATGTTGCGTGTCTTCTGTAGCGCGGCGCATCCCATGTTGCTCGCCAGTTCGCCGTCCTGAATGTTGTGATCGCGGAGATAATTCGCCGCCGAAATCATCGGATCAAATTCACCCCCCAGCCAATGCTGCGAGACGGGCGCGGCGTGCGCGAAATAACCGCTGATCAACATCGCCGGCGCATTGCAGCACACAACCGCGATCGCGAACATCCCCGCCGCCACGCGCGCCAGCCGCGGGCGATTCAGTGCGCTTGTGCAGAACAGCCGAATCCCCTGAACGATGCCAACGAAAAACATCGGCGCGAGCGGCACGAGATATCGGCCGGTTGGTCTGGCCCAGAACAGCATGTGAAAGCCCAGCACGCCAAGCACGCCGAGCCATTCCCATTCAAGACGTTTCAATGCGACGCGAAGCCGCCACGCCCAGCAGGCGATCAGCAGCCAGCCGAAAATGCTTTCAAAGTAATCGCTGACGCCGCCGACGCCGCCCATCTCCGCTGCGGGCACGAAGAGCACCGTCACCCACGATCCGCTGATGGCGATGCGATCGAGAAATCGCTTCTGCACGCCGCTGAGCATTCGTTCCTCGCGGCGCTCCGACCGCTGCAACGCTTCAATCGCGGCCGCGTCGCCGCTCTCGGCGACGAGTTTCTGCGCCTCCTGCCGTACGATGTGCTTGGTGATCAGAAACGTCGCGCCGAGCGACAAAGCAATCATGCAGGCCGCTACGATGTTCGCAGGCCTCTTCCAGCCCATTTGCCCGCGCACCGCCGCGCCGCACAACAACGGCATCGCCAGCAAACCCGGCCAGCGCACCATCACCATGCAAAAGCAGATCAGCGCCAGCGCCAGGATTCGCCACAAAGCCGGCCGCCGCTCGTTGATCTGCAGACACAACAGGAACGCCATCGGCAGCAGCAGCATGAACGGGCCTTCGCTGTAGAGGTGCATCGCCGAGCGAAACCACCAGAACAGCGTCGCGCAGATCAAGACCGTCGCCACCGCGCCGCCGCGCGTCGTGTAGCGGCGCAGCGGAAAATACCAGATGCTCGAACCGATGAGCGTCGTCAGCCAGGGCACGGCGTTTATCAGTGCCATTGCGGCGCTGATCTTCATCAGCCTGGCGATCAACCAGGGCCAGCCCGGCGGGACAAAATCACCGACTGGGCCGTTTTCGCTGGTAAAACCGTGGCCCGTCGCAAAGGAACGCGCGACCGAAAGATAAAAAGCATCATCGCTGCCGCCAGGAAGCCATTGCGTGCTGTAAAGCGGCGCGAAGAGAAGAATCAACAGCCCGCAAAGAATCAAAAATGCACGCCGATCAGCGCGCCATTCGCCGAGGCTCGGGCGCACCACGACCGCGCCTACATCGGCTCGGGCTGCATCCGGCAACGCCACGGGCTTTTGCGGCCGAGTCTCGGGCGATGGAAGGGACGCTTTATCGTCCAAGTCGGCCGGGCCGGGCGTGCGATTCATGTGGGATCGGTCAAAAATCGTCGGCCTTGAAATCGCTCAACGCGGGGCGACGCCGACGATGCCGCCTGACCTCAGACTAGCGATTCGTCAGCACGCGGCAACGCCCAAAGCGAAAGTGAAATGCGATTGATGAACGATAGTCAGACCCGCCGCGCGAATGCGCACGCAATTCCTGGGCATTTCACCTACAGGGGGCCGGCGCCGATTCGATCACGCCGGACGTGCGACGGCTTCGGCCGGCTGCGGAGTGGATGGTTCGACGGCCGACTGTCGCGGCGGCTGGGCCGACTGGCCATTCGTTGCATTGGCCTGCCCATTTGCGGCTGGCGGCGCGGGGAGATCCAGCGCACGCGTGACGATGTCGTGCTCTTCAATTTGGTGCAGCTTGTAAGAGCCGACGGCCGGGCTGGCGGCCTCTTCGCGACCGAAGTATTCCAGCACGCGCCCGTCCGGAAGCATGCGCCGCAGGCGCCGTTCCATGAAAGTCCATGCGCCGCGGTTTTCGGGTTCTTCCTGCACCCAGGCGATTTCGGTGGCGTTGCGATATTTCGCCAGCACGCCCGCGATCTCTTTCTGCGGAAATGGATAAAGCTGCTCGACGCGCACGATCGCCACGTTGCCCGCGTTGTGCTTTTGCCGCGCCTGATGGATCGTAAAATAGATTTTACCGCTGCACAGCAGCACGCGCTCGACCTTGTCGCGATTGGGTTCGGTTGGGTCGTCGATGATGAGTTGAAACGCCCCCTCCGTCAGCTCTGACAGCGGCGATGCCGACATCTCATGCCGCAACAGGCTCTTGGGCATCATCATGATCAGCGGCTTGCGGAAGCTGCGTTTCATCTGCCGCCGCAGGACGTGAAAATGCTGCGATGGCATCGTCGATTGCACAACCTGAATGTTGTTCTCCGCCGACAGCGCCAAAAAACGATCCAGATAGGCGTACGAATGCTCCGGCCCGGCGCCTTCGTAGCCATGCGGCAGCATCATCACCAGGCCGCAGTATTTACCCCACTTGCTCTCGGCCGCGATGATGAATTGATCAATGATCGCCTGCGCGCCGTTGACGAAATCGCCAAACTGCGCCTCCCACATCACCAGGTTGCGCGGATCGCTCGATGCAAAGCCATATTCAAAGCCAAGCACGGCCAGTTCGCTCAGCATCGAGTTGACCAGCGCCACCGGCGCCTGCTCCGGAGCGATGTTGGCCAGCGGGTAATACTTCTGGCCGGTGTGATAGTCATGCAGACACGCGTGACGATGGCTGAACGTTCCGCGTTGAACGTCCTGACCCACGAATCGCACGGCCGTGCCTTCCAGCAGAAGCGATCCAAGGGACATCATCTCCGCGGTGCCCCAGTCGAATGGCGCGTTGCCCTGTGCCATCTGAACTCGCGCGTCCATCAGTCGCTGCAGTTTCGGATGAACCGTGAATCCCTCCGGCACATTGCGTATCGCGCCTGCGACGCGCTGAATGACGTCAGCGCCGACTTTTGTGACCGCCGACATATCCGGCGGGGCCTTGGTCATGCCCTGCCACACACCGCCGAACATCTTCACCGGCGCGCGCATCGTGGGCTCGCGGGCGGTCGATTGCGCTTTGTCGAACTGCGCCCGTGCCTCCGCCTTCATTTGCTCGACCTGATCGGCCGTCACCACGCCCTCATCAATCAGCCGTTTTGAATAGATCTCGCGCAGCGCCGTGTGTGCCGCGATCTCGTGATACATCAGTGGCTGCGTGAACGATGGCTCATCCTGCTCGTTGTGCCCCAGCCGGCGATAGCACCAGAGGTCGAGGAACACATCGCAGTGAAATTCCTGCCGAAACGCGATCGCCAGCTTCGCCGCCCAGGCACATGCTTCCGGGTCGTCGCCGTTCACATGGAAAATCG
The DNA here is from genome assembly GCA_038318605.1 of Tepidisphaerales bacterium. Taxonomy (GTDB): domain Bacteria; phylum Planctomycetota; class Phycisphaerae; order Tepidisphaerales; family Tepidisphaeraceae; genus JBBQCK01. The sequence goes on from JBBQCK010000183.1 coordinate 3,864, forward strand.
GCGCCTGAATCATCTTGGCGACGTCGGTCGGATAGGGCGTGAAGCGGCCCTGTTTGGGCATGGTCGTGAATCCGACCTGGTTGTTGATGATGACATGGATCGTGCCGCCAGTGCGCCAGTACGGCATTTCCGACAGCGCGATAGTTTCCTGCACGATGCCTTGGCCGCAGAACGCCGCATCGCCATGAATCAGCACCGGGACGACGCGCGTGCGGTTGTCGTCGCGCAGGTAATACTGCTTGCCGCGCACGATTCCCTCGACAACTGGATTGACCAGCTCGAGGTGGCTTGGGTTAAAGCTCAGCGCCAGATGTATTTTTCTGCCCGCGGCCGCTGTTCGGTCGGCGCTGTAGCCCAGGTGATATTTCACATCGCCGTCCCCTTCGTCATCGGCGACAAGCTTGCCTTCGAACTCCCCGAGTATGGTCTCATGCGGCTTCTTGAGCACATGCGCCAGCACGTTGAGCCGGCCGCGATGCGCCATGCCAAAGACAATCTCATCCACGCCCAGCGCCGAACCGTCATCGACGATCTGGTTGAGCAGGGGGATCAGCGCTTCGCCGCCCTCAAGACCAAATCGCTTGGCGGTGCCGTATTTGACGCCCAAAAATTCCTCGAAGCCCTGCGCGCAAACGATCTGCTTGAGCATTTCCACGCGTTGCTCGGCCGGAAGGGCTGGCTTGTTGAAGATCGGCTCCATTCTTTGGATGAGCCATTCGCGCTGGGTCTTGTCGGAAATATCCATGAACTCCACGCCCAGCGTGGAACAATAAGTCACCCTCAGTCGCTCGATCAGATCGCGCAGGGAACCGTTGGTTGTGCCTTGAAACCCATCCGCGCCGACGTTGCGGTCGAGGTCCGCCAGCGAAAGGCCAAATTCCGAGAGCTCGAGAAGCGGATGATTGTTACGGTTGTGCCCCAGCGGATCTAGATTGGCGACGAAATGCCCAAGCTCGCGATAGGAGTGAACCAGATCAGCAATTTCGACCGCGAGCGGCCCATGAAACCCTTCAATGGGCGTCGAGCCCACCGACGGCACGATCGAGGGGCTGCGGCCGCCCGCGCCAAGCTCGAAGCCGGCGAAGAACGCGCGCCACTCGGGATCGATCGAGCCCGGGCTCTGCTGGTATTGCTGGAAGAGTCGTTCGACGTACTCGGCGTTCGCCTGATTGATCAGATCGAAGGTTTGCATGACTCAAGATTCATCGGTAAGGAGCGCACTTCGTAGTAGTCAGACAATTATCGACCCGAGGCGCGCTAATATCCATACCCGCGAGCGGCGGAAAGGTTTGCACAAATCGGTTCGATCGAGTTGAAGTGCCCATGGCTGGCGGGATGCGATTACTCTACACCCTATAGACGTCCATTCGAGCACAAGGACGGGAAAAATGCGCGGATTTTCCCGCTGGACACCGAACCACAAAGCGGATAAAATTGTCCGTTATTGACAAAGTGGCCTTGAAAGGGCGGTTTTCGTGTTCTCTACCGAAGTCCAATATGCCTTACGGGGTCTGAGCGAGCTGGCCTGCCGCCCGTCCGACAAGGCCGTCCGGCTCGACGAACTCGTCCATGGCACCCAAATGCCGCGCGAATTTGTCGCCAAGGTCTTTCAAAAGCTCGTCAAAGCGATGCTCATCCACAGCAGCCGGGGTCGCGGCGGCGGGTTCGCACTCGCCCGAGACGCCGGCGCGATCACCCTCATGCAGATCGTAGAAGCCATCGACGGTCCGCGGCCGTTTGATCGCTGCGTGGTCGGGCTGGTTGAGTGCAATGACCTGATGCCCTGCCCGCAGCACGATTTGTACAAACCCATCCGGCAGGCCCTCCAACAATACCTGAACCAAACAACACTGGCGGATCTTGCCGTCAGCCTGCGCGCCAAGCTCGCATGGCAGCGCCTGCGCTTCCAATCACCCTTGGCAAATTCTGCGCCCATTGCTGATGTGCCGTCGGACGCCGTTGCGTCGGCGCCCGACCGGCCGACTGAACCCGCCGGCAATTGATGGATCGGCAACTGAATCGAAGGAGCAACTTTTATGTCCGCGACAACTTCCAGCGTTTCCAATTCTGTCAGC
>JBBQCK010000184.1:0-5934 GCA_038318605.1 Tepidisphaerales bacterium
TCCGGGTTTTGAAGCAAATCGGTAAGCAGGCCGGGCGATCGCAGAAGCGTGGCCTGGGTCGTCAATTCGACCGCCAGCGAACCGGAATCCAGCATTAATGTCTGACCCGTCACCGGATTGGTCATCGTGTTGGTCTGAACCTGCACCAGCCCCTCGGCGGTGTACTCAGGCATATTGGCCAGGAGGTACCGATTGAGGAAAAACCCTCCAACGGCGCCGGCTGCCGAGAGAAGGATGATCCAAATCATGTTCACGCGGATAACGCGCCAGACATCCGAGCCGCTCATGCTGCCGGCCATCGCCGCCGGCGGCACGCCACCCGGCGCATAGGCAAGGGGCGCCGCGGGCGCGTTGATGATGCCGCGGGGCATACGAACCGGATTGGTTTGTGGAAGCGTGGTCATAGCAATACTCCCGATCAATCTCGCTGGCTTATTTCGGCCGGGCCGCTTCAGCCTTCTTTATCCCTTCGTCCAAGCGCACCCAGAGGTTCTGTGGCAGGTTGCCGCCCGCTCGCTTTAATTCGTCGAGGTCCGAACGTGCCTGTGCATATTGTGCGACGGCCGCATCCACTTTGTTCTGCATTAAATATGCTTCGGCCAGATGAAAGTGGGTCTCGTGGGCCTGCTTGTTCGGGTCATCACTTTCCAGTGCGTCCAATAACACGTTGATTCCCTCGTCGAGCTTGCCCGCCCGGACAAGCGTCCACCCGTAGGTATCGGCCACTGGCAGCAGGTTCATCTTTGCGGATTTCATCAATTGGTAGGCTTCCCGCGAAAATTGCAGTGCCCGCTCCGGGCTTGGAGAGACGGGATGATCGGCAAGGAAACTCGCCAGATTGTTCAATATCGGCATCCGTACGACCGGCGGAATCTCAATGCCCTTGGCAATCTGCGAATTGATAAAATTAAGCAGATCGGTGTGCGCGCTAATGGCTCGGTCGGCGCCTTTGGCCGTGTATTGATCTGCAGTGCTGATCATCGCGGCCGTGCGATAGGCCTCAAGCTGGTTCGGCGCATCGAGCTTGGCAAACTCATCGCTTGCAATGAAGCCCTTTGCAGTCTGCCACGCACGTTCGGTTTGTCCATCTACGAAGTACAGCAGCGCCACGACCGGCGTCCAGCGCGGCTCGGCTTTGGCGCGCTGCTCAACGGGGTCGATTGCCGTTTTCACACCGGCCGACGCTATGAAGCCTCGTACCACTTGCAGCGACGATTGATCATCCTTGGCGCCGTTAAGAGCCGCCTCAAACTCGCTCAGCGCGCCGGCCGTATCCTTCATCGCCTGGCGAATCTGCGACCGCAGGAGGTGCGTACGCCATTCGAGTTGCTGGTCGGCGGGCAGCTTTCCAATCTCATCAACCACCGCCAATGCGTTCTGATATTTCTGCGCTGCCAGGAGCGACTGCGCATATTCATATTTCGCGGCCACATCGCGCGGCCGAAGCGCCGCAACACGTTTGAATCGCTCGGATGCCTCGGCGAACTGCTTTCGCTGCATCTGCCAGCGGGCATATAAGGCGAGCCATTCAGGATCATTCTGCAATCCAGGGATGCGCTCGCCCCCTTCAAGCAGGATCTCCACCTGCACCGGATTTGATCCGGCATACAGATCAATGAGCTGGATGCGAACGTCTTTGCGTCCCGGCTCGAGCCGTAAGGCATCTTCGAGCTCGCGGCGGGCGGCGTCGAACTCTCCGTGAGCGCGCTGGGCGGCCGCCATTGCGACGTGTGCATCCACATTGGTCGGATCGCGGTTCAAAACGCCCTTGAAATCCGCGATCGCATCATCGACGCGGTTCAGGGCCGGATTCAGAAGCGTTTTTCCTCTCCGCAGGCGGGCATCGATCGAATCGGGATTGGCATCGAGGGCCGCGCCGAATTGTTCGATTGCCTTTTGCGCGCGCGTTTTGGGATCGATGTCGCGGTTGTTCAAAAACCACATCCCACGGAGCGTCAGTAGAACCGGATCCTTCGGGCGGCCCTGAAGCTGCCGCGTCAGCAGCTTATCTGCGTCGGCGAGGCGGGCATTGTTCACCTGCAAATCGATCAATTGCTGTGCGAGCGCATTGCTCACCGACGGGTTGTCGCTGGTTTCAGTAACCAGTTGCCCAAGCAACGAAAGCCCCTTGTCCAGATTCTCCGGCGCCTGCGACGACGATCGGACATAGAACTCGGCGAGCCGCGCCTTCAGCATGCGCTTGTCCTCCGGCTTCGGCACGAGATCGATCGCCTTCAGCATTGCCGCCTCGGATTCCCCGACCTTGCCGTCGCTCGAGTAGACCTGCGCGAGCATTAATTGTGGCTCGGCGCGCTTCGCCCAAGCCGGCCGGGCGGCCAATTCCGTCAATATCGCTATTGCGGCAGCGGGCTTGGTGTCGGCCATCTCGATGTTGGCGCCCATCGCATAAATTGTCTGCTTGTTTGGCCACTTCTGCTTCGATTCGGCGAAAAGCCCGCGCGCCTTGTCGAACAGCATTCGCGCCTTGTCTGGGGCCGATCGAGAGGTTTGATCGACGGCAGCACGCAGGATCGCGTTGGCGTAGGCCAGTTGCGGGCCGATGGCGTTCGGCGAGTTTTTGGCGATCTTCTCGCGCACCGGAAGAGCCTTGTCGGCATTACCGTTGTTCTCCTGAAACCGGAGCAGGTTATCGAGAAGTATTCCATTCTCCGGCCAGCGCTGCACGCCTTCTTCCAGCAGCCGGCCGGCCTCCGTGGTTTGGCCGAGCGCGTTAGCGCAGTCGATAAGTCCGATTTGCGATTCTGGCGTCGGCTGGCGCTGCGCCGCTGCGTTAAAGCTGTCTTTCGCCTCGGTGGGCTGGCCTAGCCCAAGCAGCGACTGGCCTTGCGACACCCAGCTCCATTGCAGTTCGCCGGCCTTTTTTACGAGAGCGTCGGCCGCCGCGCGGGCATCCAGAAACGCCTTATTCGCCTCGACGCGATTTCCCGTGGCAAGCAGCGCCCGCCCATGATCCATCGCATAATGAAACTCAAACGTCAGCCCGCCGTACCCATCGAGATTGCCCGAGACGAGTTTGTCGCGATATCGCCTGGCATTGTCCCATTCTTTTCGATCGACCGCGATGTTGAACAAAGACTGCAGAACGCGGGGATCGGATGGAGCCAGTTTTTCCGCGGCCTGCAGGTGCTGCAGCATTACATCCGTCTGGCCATGGCCCTGTGCATTCTTCGCGGCTAAAAGCTCCCGCTCAACGGGGTCGGCTTCGGTCATCAGGAGGTTGTTGACCATGTCGTTGAGCTGGTCACGCGAGACCTTATCCACGATCTGAGCATGCAGTAATTGGAGGCGCGGATCGTCCTTCGCCGCCTCCAGCGCGGCGTTTAAGACCGCTTCCGCATTTTCCTGGCGGTTGGTGCGCACATAAATTGATGCCAGCAGCGACACGGAGTTGACGCGCAGCTTCGGGTTGCCCGTTATCTGGCTCAGCAGCTTTTCGGCGATGTCATCCTGCCGCTTCTGCATGGCGAGAATCGCCTTGTTGTATTTTTCAATATCGGTGCCTTCGGGCCGCTTTTTCAATAGTTCGACAATGCGGTCCTTGTCGCGGTCCGGATCGAGCAGCTTGAGTTGGAGCGGAATCAGTGCGGCGTCTTCCGGCGTCAGACGTTCGAGGGCGTCAAGTTGTGTGCGGGCTTCGCCTGTCTTGCCTTCCATGATGTACAGCGTGGCGAGCATCCGGCGCGCACCCAGGATGTTCGGGTTGTCGCGGACCAGGGGAGCAAGGACCAGTATTGCGGCATTACGCTGTTCTGAATCTGCCAGCGCCTGCGCAAGCAGAATTGTCAATTCCGGATCGGGCTCGCCGCGCTCGCTCAATCGGTTGTAAGCCTGCTGCAAAACCGGAAGGGCCTGGCGGCGCTCTTCGCGATTGACGCCGCGGATGAGCGTGCGCGCCTTCAGTTCAAGACCCTCGGCATCGTCCGCCGCCTTGGGGAACTTGCCGACGAACTGGTTGTAGACATCGACCAGCTTCGTGACATTTGCCTTCAATGTGGCTTCATCCACGGCCGGCGCAATCGTAGCGTCTGAATAGGCCCGGCCAAGTTCCAGCAACTGCCGGAATTCATATCTTGGCCGCAGGATGGCGAAGTAGCCAACCGTGCTCGGATCATCCGGCAGCGGCTTTGAAAGGAGTGCAATCGCCTCATCTCGCTTCGGAATGCGGCGCAGCACTTGCGCCAACGTCAGCACCGCAAGCTGGCTGTCAGGCTTGGCCGCAATCGTGTCGCGCAGCATCTTTTCCGCATCGCTGACCTTGCTGTCGGTTGGAAGCGACGCCATCATCGCAATCTGGGCGTCCACATATTCCCGGTCCGCTTTCGGCAGCCCATCGGCTGCCTTCTTCGCCGCCGCCAACCGCCGCTGGCGAACCGATTCATCCATTGTGCCTCGGCCGTAAACCTGCATCAGATATTGGCAATACCGCAGGTTGAGGCGCGGGTCGTCAGGATGGGTCTTGAGGGCATCAACGAGAATCTGCTCCGCCATTTTGTAAAATGGCTGCCCTGCAATACTGGTGGCGCCTTTGTTGCGATTGTCGCCCATGCGTCGATACGCAAGTGCGCGGAAATAAGGCGCATCGACCAATTCGGGATGCGCTTCATACGCCTTTGCCAATTCCTCCAGCGGCGAGCCGGGTTGTTCGACGAGAATCGCGGGGGCGGTTGTGGACTGGGTATCAGGTGCGTCCTGTGTCTTGGCGCCGGGCGCGTTGCTCAGTTCAGTCTCATCGCGCTCCGAGCGATCGGTGATCCACTTTCCAACCTTGGCAATCTGCACAAAGGCGGCGGCTTCAGCATTGGCCGGATCAAGTTTCGCAAGGCGTCGGGCAGCGGATTCAAGCTTCGTGTACGCGTCAGGCACGGCGTTGACAAGCACCAGGTCGCGGTAATTTTTGTAGAGGCGTTCGGCGGCCGGGCGGCTTTTGGGATCGATCTCCAACGCTTTGTCCCACTGCGTGGTGAAGTCCCTCGCGAATTCGATGCGTTCGCGCGTCGCTTCGCGCATCATGTCGCCGGCCTTGATACGCAGCTCAACGTTCTTCGGATCACTGTCGGCGGCGCGAACATAAGCTGACGCGGCATCAACAATCTTGCCCGATTTTTCAAGCTCGCGCGCCCTTTCCAGCGCCTTGGCGGGGTTGTCCCGATTGCTCCACCAGTTCGCCAGAATCACGCCGCCCACGCCGGCCACCAGCGCGATGGTCAGGATTACCAGAAACCGTTTATCTACTCGTCGTGCCATTTTTCGAGGTCACTTTCCAGCGTATGCCGACCAGTCGGGAAAAATCTTCTCTGCTTCCGGAATAAAATCCGAAAGGAAATCAGCCAGCGCGCCGGCCGCGCTTTCCCGATCGACTAGTTCGGTATTCATTTCGATCTTGGCGAAATATGCGTGTGTTGCCGAAAGATTTTGCAGCGCCCGCCGCACCTCCAGAGAATCGGCGGTGTATCGGGAATTGACGTTGAAGGTATAGCCGACGTGTACGCGCCGGCGATTCACGCCGCCGTCAAACGAAATGAGGCGAACATCCATGCTCGATCCGCTTCGCAGCTTCAAAGTTTCCGTTGCGGCAATGGCCGCATTGAACCCATCGGCGGTGTAACAGCGCTCGGGAACGTGTGGGACGGTGTCGGCCGAGCCGGTGTAATAGGTCATCGCAACCGACATGACGCGTGCCTCAGCGGACATTGGCTTTTCCTTGTCCATCACAAGGTACTTGCTGAGAAACTCTCCGCGACGGGCATCATCCATGCTTTGAATGCTGGTACGCAATTCGTCGAGGCTCATGCCCGTCGCTGAAACACGCACATAGGTTCGAAACAAATAAAGCGGCGTGCCGAGCGATTGCTCGAGGTCAGCCTTCAGCCGCTCATCCCGTGTGACCTGAAACCATTTGCCGTTACCCAGAAC
>JBBQCK010000185.1:0-5933 GCA_038318605.1 Tepidisphaerales bacterium
ATCCCCTTTTCGCGTCCAACCGTATCGTTAAACTGCTGGACGAATTGCTCCATCTGCTGGCCTTCCCGCCCAGTCCACTTCTCCCAATACCTCACCACCACCCTACCCTGGGCGCGGGCATCGACATGTGGGCGCGGACCAAACGCCAGCAGCCACGCTGCACCCGACGCAAATGCGCTTAGCAGAATCCATTGAAAGAGCTTCATGTGTCCGAATCGACCGATCTGGGCTGCGCTTTGCCATCCGCGCCAGATCAAAGGATAGACCGCCCGATGGCGACCCGCAATAAATCGGACCCGTGCTCCGCACGATCTGGCGCAGGCGGCCGCGCATTGTTTCGGGTAAGTTGCTCGCCCGAAAGGAATGCGCCGACACTTTGAACGCCGATATTTCCCTCCAACTCGCCGGCATCGTCGTCCTGGGTATTTTTGCCCAGTGGCTCGCCTGGCGCCTTCGCGTGCCGGGTATTCTTCTATTACTGCTTTGCGGATTCGCAGTCGGCGCAGGCTCCGAATGGTTCGGCCAGCACGGCTGGACATCCCATCATCGCCTGCTCGATCCCGATCATCTATTCGGCGACCTGCTACTGCCGGGCGTTTCCCTCACCGTCGCAATCATCCTTTTCGAAGGCGGCCTGACCCTGAATATCGCCGAGCTTTCGCAAAATGGCGGCGTAATCTGGCGACTGGTCAGCATCGGCGCGCTGGTCTCTTGGATTGTCTGCCTTCTGGCGGCACGATTTATCCTCGGCCTCGATTGGCCGGTCGCCGTGCTGCTGGGCGCAATCCTCGTCGTCACCGGCCCGACTGTCATCGGCCCCTTGCTTCGCGACGTGCGCCCCACAGGGCAGGTCGGCCCGATTCTCAAGTGGGAGGGAATCGTTATCGATCCGGTCGGCGCCATGCTGGCGGTTGTCGTGTTCGAAGTCACACTTGCCGGCCAACTGCACCTCGCGGGCGTGGCCATGATCGTGCTGCGCACCGTGCTCGTCGGTTCCGCGCTCGGGCTGGCGGGCGCTGCCATCGCCATCGTGCTGCTACGGCGGATGTGGGTTCCTGACATTCTGCACAACCCGATCACGCTGATGCTGGTGGTAGCCGCCTTCGCAGCCGCCAACGTGGTGCAACACGAATCGGGGCTCTTCGCCGTCACCGTAATGGGCGTTGCACTTGCGAATCAGCGAACCGTCCACGTGCGCCATATCATGGAATTCAAGGAAAGTCTGACGGTCCTGCTGATTGGGGCGCTGTTCGTTGTGCTCGGAGCGAGGTTGCGGCTGGATCAACTTGCAGAGTTTGACTGGCGCACCGCCGCCTTCATCGGCGCGCTGATCCTTGTCGCCCGGCCGCTGTGCGTCGCCGCTTGTACGATCCGTTCTCCATTGACGTTTCGCGAACGGCTCTTCCTCGCAGCCCTGGCGCCACGAGGAATCGTGGCCGCCGCGGTTTCGTCAGTCTTCGCATTACGCCTCAAGCTCGAAAATGTCGGCGGCGACGATGCCAGTCGTATCGTGCCGGTGACTTTTGCCGTCATCGTCGGGACTGTCAGCGTTTACGGCCTTACGGCCGCCTTCACGGCCCGGCGGCTGGGCCTGAGCCGACCCGGCGCGCGCGGATTTCTGATCGTCGGCGCCAATCGTGTGGCGCGCACCATTGCCGCGGCGCTGCAGGCGGAAAAGGTCGCCGTATTGATGGTGGACACCAACCGCCAGCATGTCACCGAAGCGCGGCTGGCCGGCCTTCAGGTGGTATATGCCAGCATTCTCTCGCAGTATGTGATCGAGCGAGTCGAGTTAAGCAGCATCGGCCGGCTCATGGGCCTGACGCCCAACGAAGAGCTCGATTCGCTGGCGGCCGTGCAATTTGGCCGGCTCTTCGGGCGCAGCAACGTCTACCAGCTCGCCTCCGATCGTCCCACCACAGGCCGGCGCGAAAAGGTAACCACCGAACTGCGTGGCCGACTGCTCTTTGGCTCCGACAGCACTTTCTCCCGTCTGGAAGATCAACTCGCCGACGGTGCGATCATCAAGAAGACCACCATCACCCCCGAGTTCACCTACGCCGCCTTCCGCGCAAAATACGGCGACGGCGCCATACCCATGCTGCTCCTCGATGATGCGGGCGGCGTCGAAGTCTTTACCGCCGACCACCCCCCTCTACCCAAACCCGGGCAGGCGATCATCAGCCTGGTAACCGCAGCCGCGGCCGCCAATGCGAAGGAACATTCTCCAACCCCCGTCGCGATTGCGAAGCCAGCGTGATGCAAAATACGAACACAGTCCAATTACGGCTGTTTGTGACTCGACCCGCTATTGGTCATAAATCTCAATTTCCACTTCACCGGTTGATAACGTCGCCAGAGGATTCCAGAGCCGTGCCATCCTTGGTTGGTATGCTTCGCCATCCAAGGTGGGACCAGAATTCCATGAAAGCCCTGGGCGACTCTTGCGGTCGATTGCATCCGACGTCAGAAGTAGGTCGCTTTCATTGAATGAAGGATGCATCCTTTCCGCCGCCACGATGAAGTCATTAAACCGAGCGTGCGTAAGAGCACAACCGACAACGATCACATGTGCGGATTTCGCCTGCGAAAACTGTAGTTCAATATTTTTCCAGACGCCTACCTTTTGCCATTGCGTGGAGACCGACGACCAAAGCGCGACGAACGCATGATCCTTACGCGCGAAATGCCAGCCGTCGCAAGAGACAACTTCGTCAAACTGCTCTCGAGGAAACCAAGCGTGGCCGGCCGGCAATGGATCCACCGGATCTATATTGAAGATGACCAGCGCCATCCGCCCAAATCCGCACGTCCGCGGCCCATGGCCGTTCCCCTGCCAGAAACCCGGTCGTATATCCGTACCGTGTGGCTCGCCCGGCGGGCAATTGCCATGGAACCAGAGCGGATGTCCGTGGGAAACCGGATTGTCGGTCTCCCATTTTCCCTTCGCGTCCGCAAGACCGTCGTCCTCTTTCCAGTGCGGCTTGACGCCAGGGTGATTCATAAATACCAGCGCCCTTTCTCCAAGGGTCGCCTGCACGAGCTGCTCGGTATACCGCCCGTCTTTTCCGCCGGGTGCGCAGGCGCTGGAAAGCGCAACATCGCGCGTGCGATAAGTGCGTTTTGAAAGAAATGACTGACCCGGCCAGAGCGCAACCTGATGCGTGCTGCCCGAGCAACATTCCCCCTGTAGCCGGGCCAGGCGCAATGCCGCGATGGGTGGTCGATAGTGACTTAGCGCAGCCTGTATTGCGCCGCCGATGAAGTTGAGATTGAAGTGATCCTCTGGGGGAACGTCCGGCCGATGTGGCCCGAGATAGAGGTAAAGCAACGGTCGGACTGGCGAGCAGGCGAGATCAATTCGATAACACGAGTAGGCCCGCCGGGCGGCGCCGATGATCGCCCCGTGAAAATAGTCGGCGCACATATCAAAGAAAAACAAATCCAGCGTCCGGCGCGCCAAAGACGCCACCTCTAAATCCGCCGCAAAATCGACGAGATTATAAAGCGCGAGAAAATTAATGTTGTAGTAGATGTCGGCGCCCCACTCGCTCGATCCACGGCGCGTCCACTTGTCCAACCATTCAAGGATCGATGATTTCGCCTCGATACCATGGATAGACGCGGGCCGCCCATCAATCATCATTGCGTCCCCGTCAACTTGCGCAAACAGGTAACGCAGCGACAGATGCAGCAGATTATGATTTTCGCTGAGGTCGCCAAAGTGCAGCAGAAACGTACGCGCGGTGTTCAGCACCCGCTCCCACGTTTGGTCCTCCTGAAATGTCGTCTGGCCATAGAGCAACCAGGCCCGCAAAAGCGGATGGATCGCAAAGTCAGCCAGATGCCACTTATAATTCGGGTCAGCGCGCTCGGCGGCAAAATTTTCTTCGATCATCTCGATCGTGTCGTGAATCTGCGCTCGCGCGCCGGAAAGATCTCCCGTCGCAAGCAGCGCCAGCGCATAGCCGTCAAAGCATCGGTAAGGTCCCCAGATCGTCGTCATCGGATTGTCAGCGCGGGCAGCTACATATCCCAGAAATTCGAGGGAACGCTGTTCCACGTTTGTCAATTCTGACGTGCTCATTGCTTCGCTCCCTCACTCAACTTACAGAACGGGCGATTGTAGTTTTTTTAACTTCGGTGCTTGCGCTCAAACCTCCTGCCAAAGGGCGAGGGCACATTCTCCCAGGAAGTTCTCCACGTCGCGGCCCGATATCCCGTACGACCGCCAGCGGAGTTCAACGGACGCTACCTCCAATCGCCGTCTCCGCCCGTCGGACCAAATCCTCGCCGGCCGCGCCATCCAGCCATTGTACGGCTCTAAACCGCTTGAACCATTTCATCTGGCGTCGCGCTAGCTGTCGCGTCCCGATCTTGATCTGCTCGACGGCGTCGTCGAGCGATATTTTGCCGCGCAGGTGGGCGATCAGTTCCGCGTAACCGGTTGCCTCTGCCGCCGTCTGTGAAAGCTCTCCGTAGCGATGCAGCAGCCCGCCCGTTTCCTGCAGCCAGCCCGCAGCCATCATTTCCTTCACGCGCGCATTGATCCGCCGATTGATCGCTTCCCGCTCCCACGCCATACCAAGCCAAAGTGCATCGTGCCGATGCCTCTCGGGGTTCCATTGCTGCTGCCAGTCCGTAATCGCCCGGCCGGTTAGTTCATGCACCTCCAGCGCCCGCACCATCCGCACGCGGTCATTCACGTGGATGCGCGCCGCCGCCGCCGGATCGACCTCGCCAAGCCGCTCGTGCATCGACTCGTTCGATTGCTGCTGAAGCCGCGCACGCAATTCCGCATTGGCCGGCGGACCTTCGAACAAACCCTCAAACAGCGCTTTGTAATAGAGCGGTGTGCCGCCGCAGGCGATAAGCGGAACCTCGCGCTCCCGACAGTCCGCGATCGCGGCGTCTGCAATCTCTACAAATCTCGCGACGGTAAACGTCTCGGTCGGATCGACAACGTCAACTGCGTGATGCCGAACTTCCGCCTTCTCGGCAACCGATGGCTTCGCGGTGCCAATATCCATGCCTCGGTAAACCTGCATGGAATCCACCGACAACACGTCAGCGCCCAGCCGCCGCGCCAGCGCCATCGCGAGCGCGCTTTTACCTGAGCCTGTCGGCCCGAGAATGACGACCAAATCCGTAAAATTCCCGCCAAATCCTGCCATCCTGACATCCTAAATGTCAAAGCTGCAAAAACGACAGGACGCCCCAAACCACTGGCGCGAATAAGTGCCGTATTTGCGACTGTTAGCCTCAGCCACCTTATGGCACAAGCTTTGTTCTATCCATCAATGACCGCACGGTATGGGCCGTGCAAGCAAGAAGGTGATCATTAGAACAGGAGGCTCGTTATGTCTTTGTCTACTCGCGTCGTGCGAAACTTCTTCGATCCGGTCGATTCGGTGCAGCGTGAGTTTGACGCGCTCAGCCGGCTCTTTTCCGGCCGTGGCGGCAACACAGACGATGGATACGCGCTTTACGGCGTCGATATCCGTGAGGATGGGGACCAACTCTTCGTCGAAGTTGAACTTCCCGGTTTCCGAAAGGAAGACATCAACATCACACTGGAAAACCAGACGCTGACGATCGCCGCCGAGCGCTACGTCTCGCCGAAACAGGACAAATCCGTCAACGGCGAAGCAGAATCGTCCGCACAGTATCTACTTCGCGAACGCCGCCATGCGCGATTTCTGCGCAGCTTTACGCTGCCGCCGACCATCGATGAAAAACGCGTCGATGCCAAACTCAGCGAAGGCGTCCTCTGTATCACGCTGTACAAGCGTGAGGAAACCAAGCCGCGTAAGATTCAGGTCGGCTAAGTCGGCGTCAACCAGCCGACATCAGACAGGGGCGGCGCGCACGCGCCGCCCCTGTTTTTTGTATGAATTGAACGCCGGGCCGCGGTCGCGAGTTTTTTGAGAAAC
>JBBQCK010000186.1:0-5903 GCA_038318605.1 Tepidisphaerales bacterium
AAGTCGCCATATAGCCAGGTCGGGCGCGTTCCCTCCTCGCCGTTAAGACCGGCCAAAAACAGGGAAAAATCATTGGCGTTGACGTGAGAATCAAGATCGGCATCGCCGTAATAAGTCGATGCAGCCAATATGGCACCGGCCGGAAGTGAGTAGCCATCCACTTCTGACAGCCCAACTTCATCTGGGGAGACAACACCGATCGCGGAATTTCCGAGTGGATCGGTCGAGGCCGGAGACGAAGAAATTCCTAGCCCTGTCCAATCACCCCCATTAAAGCCTTGAATAACTTGCGACTCAGTGCGCTGCAGCAGGTCGTTCGTTGAAATCCCGTTGGGAAGAAGCAGCAAAGAATTGTCGGCGAGGTCGAGCCGCCCTGTCCACGGCCCCGCCACCGCGCTGCCGCCGGCGGCGACCGGCAGATTCAGGGGGTGTGCAGCGTCAGCCAGATAAACCAGTTCTCCATCGTGCGGCAGAATAACGTTGCCCTGCGAATTGGCCGCCGGAAGCGGGAGAACGGAGAACATCACGCGTGTTTCGAGCGATTCGACGGCCGAAGCGGCGGCCGATCTGAGGGCGCACGCGGATCGCATCTTGCGCGAGGCCGCGCGGCGGAGGAGTCGAGATATCATTTGCAAGCCCTTTGCCCTGACCCGGTTGAAACGCCTGCCGGCATCGGCAGGGCCATTGTCTCAACGCGGCGGTATTATTGGACGTGAGGGTGGGGAAGGCAAGGGAAAAGTCTCAGTGTTTTAAATTGTTGGTGGGGCGGGTGGAGTGCAGGAGTTAATCGAGCGTTCCATAGTTACCCATCTTCTGCTTCACATGTGGGTTGCCTTTTTATAGGTCAGTAAAGGGGCAATCCAACTTTGTTGCCGATCGGCCGGGGCGTCAGGGCGATGTCGGCCGACGAATACATGTTAAACCACCAGAACAGAATACCATCCATCTTGCTCTGCCGGCACTGCGCCATGGGATGATCAGCACCGGCGCTTGCGCGAGCCGTCGCACGATTACTGTCCTGCTCCAGCATCTGCAACTGGCAACTGATGCGCGAAACAATTGAACTTCCCAGCGATGATTGCAAACCGGGCGAGCCGTGCGCCACGCTGCGCATCTATCGGCCGACCGTTCGCCCGAGCGGGGCCGCGGCGCTGATCTTTCCCGGCGGCGGCTACATCGAACATGCGCCGCACGAAGCTGTTCGGCCAGCGCGCTGGCTGGCGGGCTTGGGCATCACCGCTTTTGTCGTGCAATATCGGCTGGCGCCGCGCCATCGTCATCCGGCACAATGGAATGACGGCCGGGCCGCCATGCGTTGGGTGAGGTGCAACGCCCGGCAATTTGAGATCGATCCAAGCCGCGTCGGCGTCGTGGGGTTTTCCGCGGGCGGGCACCTGGCTGCCATGCTGGCAACTGAACCTCCGGCGGCGGGCGATCGTGAAACGCGTGCCCAGCAAGACGCGAACGGCAAGGACTTGAACGACGTTCAGCCCGACTTCGCGGTTCTCGTATATCCGGTCGCTTCGCTGATGACGCCAACGCAGGGTGGAACGCGTCGGCATCTCATGGGTGATGCGCCCGACACGGCGCTACTGGCGCAATTCAGCGCCGAGTGTCGCGTCGAAAAGCTGCCGACCGGTTCGCTGCCGCCGATCTTTCTGGTGCATTGCAAGGACGATGCATCGGTGGATGTTTCCCGGAGCGACGTGTTTGCAGCGGCGGTGCGCAAAATCAGCGGCGACATCGAATATCGGCGCGAACATTTCGGCGGCCACGGAGTCGGTCTACAGCCGGGTTGGACCGAGCCGTGCGAGCGTTGGCTGCGCGAACGCGGGCTGACCACCATTTCGTGAATGCCCGCGAGCAACACTGCGCCGTGGATGCAGCCCTGTCAGCCGCGCGCAGACCGGGAAGCCCACACCCCATGACACGACGCGCGGTTATTCAAGAGAGGGCTACCCGAACATCTCCGCGAATCGTCGGCGCTGACGATCAGCCTGCCACTGGCAAATGTCAGCGAGATCCGCGACAGGTGCGTTGGTGTAGGGCAGCGTATGCAGATATCCCGGCGGACCAAACTCCGGCGTTAACGTCGTTTCGGCGACGCCGCTTTTTTGCTGGCATCGCCAGATTTGATCCCACCATCGCTCGTGTGCCGCGACGTGCGGAGCATATTCCGGCGCACGCGGATCAGGGACCTGCGGCCCTTCCTCATATCCCACGCGGGCATGAAGGTGGGAACAGCGTTCGGCGCAAAGGGCAAGAATGTCGTCGCACCCGCCCAGCAGCCGCTCGGCCACGCAGACCCAGTGGCTGTAATCGCAGCACAGCCGCAGATTGGGAAATCGTTCGAGAATCGGCGCGGTGACCCAGGGTGAATAAAAGTATCGCCCGCGATGCGTCTCATGGGCGATCGTGATGCCAATATCCGATTCGATAAATAGCGCCTCGGTAAAATACGCCTCGGCCTGCCGGTGCGACCAGCAATCCTGCCCGGAATGACAAGTGATCGATCGCGCGCCGAGCGCTCTGGCAAAAGTCGCCTGCTCCCGCAGCGATGCGGCGTGCGCCTGAGGCGTGTCGCCGTCGGTAAACGCCATCGCGATAAATTCCATCCCGCTGTCCACCAACAGAGACCGACACGCATCGATCGCGTCCGCTGGCGGAATACGGCATTCGATCCCCGAATACCCAGCCGCCATAAAGCGCGCAATCGCCTCGGCAAAGCCAAGGTCCG
The DNA here is from genome assembly GCA_038318605.1 of Tepidisphaerales bacterium. Taxonomy (GTDB): domain Bacteria; phylum Planctomycetota; class Phycisphaerae; order Tepidisphaerales; family Tepidisphaeraceae; genus JBBQCK01. The sequence goes on from JBBQCK010000186.1 coordinate 2,738, forward strand.
TCCCCCAGAGATGTCTGAAGATTTTTAACTGCATGGCGAGGAGATGTGAAAGGCGTTGCGTGAAAACGTGAAACGCGAGGCAACTGATATCACTTGTCACTCATCACTGGCGGAAGGCAGTAGGCGGTAGGCAGTAGGCAGTCAGGAGTAGGCTGACTCGCGTTCTAACTGGCAACCGGCAACCGGTAATTACGCTGGCAAACGTCCTCTTAAAATCCTGCATTCCCCGGTACGCGCGGGAAGGCGATTACATCCCGCACATTTTGCATACCCGTCGCGTACATGATTGTCCGCTCGAATCCGAGGCCGAAACCAGCGTGCGGAACCGTGCCGTAGCGGCGCAGATCGCGATACCACCAGTAGACATCCTTTTCCATGCCGCATTCCTCGATGCGGGCATCGAGTACGTCCAGCCGCTCTTCACGCTGGCTGCCGCCGATGATTTCGCCGATGCCCGGCGCCAGCACGTCCATCGCGGCGACGGTTTTGCCGTCGTCGTTCAGGCGCATGTAAAATGCTTTAATTCCCTTGGGATAGTCCGTCACCACCACCGGCCGGCCAACGTGCTCTTCGGTCAGATAGCGCTCATGCTCGGTCTGAAGATCGATGCCCCATTTCACCGGAAACTCAAACGTCCTGCCGCTTTTTTCCAATACCGTGATGGCATCGGTGTAGGTCATGCGCTCGAAGCTGCTGGAGATAAACGCCTCGACGCGCGCGATGCATTGCTTGTCGATGCGATCAGCGAAGAATTTCATATCATCGGGGCGCTCTTCGACCAGGCGCTTGAGAATCGACTTGAGAAATGCCTCCGCCAGGTCGGCGTCGGCCGCCAGATCGGCGAAGGCAACCTCGGGCTCGATCATCCAGAATTCAGAGAGATGCCGCGGCGTGTTGCTGTTTTCGGCTCGGAACGTCGGGCCAAAGGTGTAAACCTTGCTCAATGCCAGGCAATAGGTTTCCACGTTCAACTGGCCCGAAACCGTCAGACTGGCCGGCTTGCCGAAAAAATCCTGTGCGTAGTCGATTTGGCCCGTCGGCGTTCGTGGCGGGTTGGCCGTGTCGAGCGTGCTGACCTTGAACATCTGCCCCGCGCCTTCGCAGTCGCTGCAGGTGATGATCGGCGTGTGAATCCAGAAAAAGCCCCGCTCATCGAAGAATCGATGAATCGCCTGCGCGAGCGTATGCCGCACCCGCGCCACCGCGCCGATGGTGTTCGTGCGCGGCCGAAGATGCGCAACCTCGCGCAGATATTCAAAACTGTGCGGCTTGGGCTGAATCGGATAATGATCCGGGTCATCCACCGCGCCGATGAGCTGCACCGCGTCGGCCTGTATTTCAAATGCCTGTCCCTTTCCCTGAGACCGAACCAGTTTGCCGCTGGCGATCACGGAGCAGCCGGCCGACATATGCAGAATTTCCGAAGCGTAATTCGCAAGCGCGCTTGGCGCAACGACCTGAATTGGATCGAAACAGGAGCCGTCATGCACCAGCAAAAACGAAAACCCCGCCTTGGAATCGCGCCGCGTGCGAATCCACCCTTTCACCGTAACCGCCGTATCCACCTCGGCCCGCCCGGCCAAAAGCGCTGCCACCGAATATTCCGCCATCACGCACATCCGTTAAGTACGCACAATCAACAACCATCGCCGCGGGCGGAATTATGGCGGCGGAGCCGGGCGGAGGCCAGCGTAAGCCCTCTTCTCCCCTCCGCACCCAATGTGTACGCTGTGGTGATTCACCCATCCAGCGATGCGCTCATTCTCGGCTTCGAATCGACCTGCGATGAAACCGCCTGCGCGGTTGTGGGTGGGGGGGGGCGTGTGTTGTCGAGTGTGGTGGCTTCACAGGCGGATGTGCATGCCCGATTTCGCGGGGTGGTGCCAGAGATCGCCTGCCGGCATCATATTGAAAACATCCTGCCGGTATTGCGCGATGCGCTCGATCGGGCAGGGACATCACTTGAGCATTTGAGCGCCATCGCCGTGGCAAATCGGCCGGGGCTGATCGGATCGCTGCTGGTCGGTGTGACGGCCGCAAAGACGCTGGCGTGGGCGCGCAACAAGCCGCTGATCGCGGTGGATCACGTGCAGGCGCATCTCTACAGCGTCATGCTCGGCCCGCCCGCCGCCGCCGGGCCAAATCAACCTGCCGAAGCCGAAGCCGCGCCGGCGCGGATCAAACATGCCAAAGCTCCGTCCCCGCAGGATGAACATGCCGCCTCGACCGCACGCGGCATGTGCGAACATGCCGCCCCCGGCGATGGTCCGCCGTCGTTTGACGAGGTACCCGCCTCGCCTGACTTTCCCGCCATCGGCCTGGTTTGCTCGGGCGGCCACACGGCGATCTACCATCTGCGTTCATGGACCGTCATCCACCGCGTCGGCGCGACGATCGACGACGCTGTCGGCGAGGCATACGACAAAGTCGCCTCAATCCTGGGCATGGGATATCCCGGCGGGCCAATCATCGACCGCCTGGCGCAAACGGGAAACCCCGCCGCCATTCGCTTCCCGCGCAGCCTGCTCAATCGCGACTCGCTCGATTTTTCGTTTTCCGGTTTGAAGACGGCCGTGCTGTATCACGTTCGCGGCCATCAGGGCCGCCAGCGCACGGCGGCCGCGCTGTCCGAACAACAAATCGCCGACGTGGCGGCCTCGTTTCAGGCGGCGTGTATCGACGTGCTGCTTCAAAAACTTCGCCGCGCGCTCGATCGATATTCGGCGAAGTCGCTCATCATCGGCGGCGGAGTCAGCGCCAATGCCGGCCTGCGCGCGGCCGTTACATCCCTCGGCGTGCCTGCCCACATCCCGCATCTCGCCTATTGCACCGACAACGCCGCCATGACCGCCGGCCTGGCGCACCTTCTTAACGAAGGCGGCGCACAGGCCGACCTGACCCTCGACGCGATCCCCACCGGCGCAATCGAACTTGAAATTTGACAACGCCCGGCCGGCCGGTGAGATAGACAAAGCTCCGGGGCGTAGCTCAGTTTGGTAGAGCGCCTGGTTTGGGACCAGGAGGCCGCAGGTTCAAATCCTGTCGCCCCGATTTAGCTGGATTGGAGGCCGTTCCGATAGCTCTCGGAACGGCCTTCTCTTTTCCAGGCAAAGACTTGTGGCGCTCAGCCGCCGGTTCAAAGATAGCGCTTCCAGAACTACCCGCT
>JBBQCK010000187.1:0-5895 GCA_038318605.1 Tepidisphaerales bacterium
ATTGATCCGACTCATGTGTGATCCTCCGTGAAGATCTGTTCCTACATCCTTGTTTGCCGGAACTCCGCCCCGGCGATTGCGCCACATCCGTGACCGGCGCGCCGCGTGAAACAACACGCGGTACATCGCGCCCGGCCGGCGCTTTCTCAAAAAACACTCAAATTGAAAATGGGGCGGGGCGACCGAGCAGCCTTTTGCCGCGAGATCGCCTGTACCTTCAGGTGGGTGGGTGCAGAACCTCCTTGTCAGATATCCCAGGCTGCCGAATCCGTTCGGCGGCCGCGCGAGGCTTGCCTTGGCTTTCGCCAACCGCATAACCGTCGCCTGTCTGACCTACGATTCGGCAAGCGCTACGCGCAATCTTTAACGCTTCGGCCGGCAGATTCTGCGCATTGACGTGTTGCCGATAATAACATTCACGCGCATCAATAATGCAGATCACTACCTCCGCCGGCCATGACCCGCTTTATCTACTGACCCCTGTCGGCAGCGCGGGGGATGTTCTTCCGTTCGTCGCAATCGGCCAACGCCTTGCCGCGCGCGGCAGGCGCGTTGCCATTGCCACCAATCAGTATTTCGAGCCTGTCATCAGCCGCGCCGGCCTGGCGTTCCACGAACTCGGCACGGCCGAGGAGTATCTGCAAACCACCAGCGATCCCGATCTCTGGCATCCGCGTCGCGGATTCAAAGCCGTCATGCGCCACACTGCGGGCCCGCTCGTTTCCAAAACCGTAAACGTTATTCGCGAGTTGGCCGGCCAGTCGCCGCTGGTTCTGGTGTCATCGACCGTCGCATTCGGCGCTCGCTGTGCGCAGGAACTGCTTGGTGTGCCGCATGTTTCCGTGCATCTCTCGCCTTCCTGTATTCAAACGGCTTACGACACCGCAACCTATCCCGGCCTCAGCCTGCTTCGGCGAGCGCCGCTGCCGATGCGCCGGTTCTTCATGCACACCCTCAACCGGCTGATTATTGATCGAACCATCGGCCCGATGCTGAATTCATCCCGCGCCGAACTCGGTCTGCCGCCGGTGCGCGACATCATGCTCCGTTGGATGCATTCGCCGGATCGTGTCATCGGGCTCTGGCCGGCGAATTTTTGCGCCATCCAACCCGATTGGCCGAACCAGGTGCGCCTGACAACATTTCCACTATCCGATGCGAGCGGCCTCGAACCGCTGCCGGATGAACTCATCCGATTTATGAGTAACGGTGAACCGCCGATCGTGTTCACCCCCGGATCGGCCAATGCCCACGCTGCCGATTTTTTCCGAACGTCCGTCGAAGTTTGCCGCCGCCTGAATCGACGCGGGCTCTTTTTATCGCGCCTCACCAAGGCGATGCCGAAATTGCCCGAGTTCATCCGCCATTTCGATTACGCGCCTTTTGGCCAGGTTTTCCCGCAAGCGGCGGCGGTCGTCCACCACGGCGGAATCGGAACGACGGCACAATGCCTGGCCGCCGGTGTGCCGCAGTTCATTACCTGGATGTCGCACGATCAGCCCGACAACGCCGCCCGCGCCACCCACCTGTCGGCCGTGGCGAGCCTCAACGCCGCCCGCTACACGCTCCGCCGCGTCATACACATGATCGCGCCGCTGCTTGAAGGTTCCGCCCGGCAGCACTGCCAACCGATGGCGAAGCAATTGCAATCGGTGGATCCGCTCAATGAAACCTGCGACCTGATCGAGAAAGCCGGCACGCGTCGAAATTCGGCTTTCTCAGCGACATCATAAAATCGGCGCTCATTGGCTCCGGACTTTTGTCCTCTCGTTCCCCGTTCTCACGCAAATGCATCGTGCGTCATTCCACAGTTCAGGCTAAAGTGCCCTCAATTCCCATGCCCAACGCGATCGTTCTTTCATCCGGCGGCCTCGATTCCACCACCTGCCTCGCTATTGCACGGGCCGATGGGTTCGAGCCGCTCTATTCGCTGACGTTCGACTATGGCCAGCGACATCGCTGCGAATTGAAGGCTGCGGCGCTGGTCGCGACGCAGTATCGATGCGCCGAGCATCGTGTCATCTCGATCGATCTCCGGCAGTTCGGCAAGAGCGCGTTGACGGCCGACATCAATGTCCCGCGCGATCGTGACGAGGCCGCCATGGGTGCTTCGGTTCCCCTCACATACGTTCCGGCCCGCAATACGATTTTTCTGAGCTATGCGCTCGCCTGGGGCGAAGTGCTGGAATGCCGAAGCGTTTTCATCGGCGTCAATGCGCTCGACTACAGCGGGTATCCCGATTGCCGGCCGGAATTCATCACCGCTTTCGCACGCATGGCCAATCTTGCCACAGCCATGACCACCACGCCGGGCGGCCCGCCGCTGCGCATCCATGCGCCGCTCCAGGATCGCACAAAAGCCCAGATCATTCGCCGCGGCATCGAACTTGGCGTCGATTACTCGATGACCCATTCCTGTTACGACCCCAACCCCGAAGGCATCGCGTGCGGGCATTGCGATTCGTGCGTCCTGCGCCGGCGTGGGTTCGAACAGGCAGGCGTCGCCGATCCAACGCGTTACCAGTAAGCCGAATATGTCAGCGCGTTATATGTCAGCGCGTTGACATACGCGATCCGCTGGCCCAAAACATCGCCATGGCGCTGCCACTCATCCGCGACATAGTGCGCGCTCCGCTGTTTCTGATTGCCGGACCGTGCGTGATCGAATCGGAAGCACTCTGCCTGGACATCGCGCGCACCTTAAAGCCGATCTGCGATGAACTGAAGATTCCCCTGATTTTCAAGGCATCGTTCGACAAGGCCAATCGATCCAGCGGCGGCAGCTTCCGCGGGCCAGGCGTGGATGCCGGCCTCGCCGTTCTGCGGCGAGTGCGCGAGGAGTGCGAATTGCCGGTCCTTACGGATGTGCATGAAACCAGCCAGGTTGCCGCAGTCGGCGAAACAGTCGATGTACTGCAAATCCCGGCATTCCTGGCCCGCCAGACCGATCTACTTCTCGCCGCCGCCCAGACTGGCAAAGCCATAAACGTCAAAAAAGGGCAATTCATGAGCCCCGGCGAAATGGAACACGCGCTGCGGAAGATCAAATCGGCTGAGCGGCCGGGGAATGCGCCTGTTATGCTCACCGAACGTGGCACATTTTTCGGCTACAACCGGCTGGTCAACGACTTTACATCGCTGGCGGTGATGAAGGCGCTCGGGGCGCCAGTGGTGTTTGATGTAACGCACAGCACCCAGCAGCCGGGAGCTCAGGGAACGCAATCCGGCGGCAATCCGCAATTTGCCCCGTTGTTGGCGCGGGCGGCCGTCGCGGCCGGCGTGGATGGGCTGTTTCTCGAATGCCATCCCGATCCGAAAAACGCCAAATCAGACGCGGCCACCATGCTCGACATCAACGCGGTGGAGCCGCTCTTGCGACAATGCAAACAACTCGCCGACCTTCGCAAACAATGGCACGCCGACTAACTCATCTCAACGCACAAGGCCACGCCCGAATGGTCAACGTCGGCGAAAAGCCAATCACCACCCGCCGGGCGGTAGCCGAAGGTTTCGTCATCATGGCGCCGGCAACCCTGCGCGCTATTCGCAAAGGGACTGTGCCTAAGGGTGAGGTCTTATCGACGGCGCGCATCGCCGGCATCATGGCCGCAAAGCGCTGCGCGGAGTTAATCCCCCTTTGCCATTCGCTCGCATTGGATTCAGTCGAGGTGGATTTTTCATTCCCCGTCGGCCGCGCGATGTCCAATGCAAAAATGGCGAGGATAGCAATTCGCGCCACGGCAACCATTCATGGAAAAACTGGCGTCGAAATGGAGGCGCTGTCGGCCGTCGCCGTCGCGGCGCTGACCATTTACGATATGTGCAAGGCGATCTATAAAATGATGTCGATCGACTCTGTCCGCCTGCTGGAAAAGACTGGCGGCACATCAGACCATTCGACGCGGGCCGTTTAGGCCGGCACGATGGTCCGCCAGAACTCGCTGTAGATACTTGCCGTAATCGCTTTTGGCATAGACGCCCACCAGCGTTTCCAACTGCTTCTCGTCGATGAATCCCATCAAAAACGCAATCTCTTCGATGCAGGCGACCTTCAATCCCTGTCGCTGCTCAAGTGTCTGGACAAAGAGCGAACTGCTCAGCAGTGAGTCGTAGGTGCCCGTGTCCAGCCATGCCACGCCGCGCCCCATCGGCTCGACCTCCAGCGTGCCGTTTTCAAGATATGCACGATTGACGTCGGTGATCTCCAATTCACCGCGGGCCGACGGCTTCAGCGCCTTGGCGATTCTGACGACGTCGTTGTCGTAGAAATAAAGTCCCGTCACGGCCCACTTGCTCTTTGGCTGCTTCGGCTTCTCCTCAATGCTAAGTGCCCGGCCATTCGCGCCAAACTCCACCACGCCATATCGTTCGGGGTCTGTCACCTGATACGCAAATACGCGTGCGCCTTTCGTGATCTTCGACGATCGTCCCAACATGCCTGTCAGTGCATGCCCGTAAAAAATATTGTCGCCTAGAATCATCGCCACTGGATCATTACCGATGAACGACGCGCCGAGCACAAACGCCTGCGCAATCCCTTCCGGACGGGCCTGCTCGAGATAGCTCAAAGTCATGCCGATCTGCGCCCCATCGCCCAACAAAGCCTCGATCATAGGAAGATCGCGCGGCGTGCTGATGATGAGCACCTCGCGTATGCCCGCCAGCATCAGCACCGACAATGGATAATAGATCGTCGGCTTGTCATACACCGGCAGCAACTGCTTGCTGATCGACCGCGTCAACGGATAAAGCCGTGTCCCCGCCCCACCGGCCAGTACAATTCCCTTCATAAAGCGAATTCCTTTCAACCGCACACTATCACCAACACAAACCTCAACGCCAGCCCTACTCGGAAGGACATAGAAGACGCGGATTCCGTGACGGTCCAGGGCTTTCCATTACAATGCGGCGATGGGTGTCACGCGAGAAATCTTCTCGCAGCAATGCAAGCGGCGTTTTGGAAACACGAATCCCGAGCGGATGCGCTTAGCGCGCTGGGAGTGGATGGTTCGATACGGCGGTGGGCCATACGGCGTCCGAAAAGACTTTGGCTGTGAATGAAATTGTTCAAAATGTGGCCCGGATGGACGCAGCTCGCGCGATGATCCTGACTGGTGCTTTGAGCGGTACGGAATGTCCCGAACAAATATGCCCGACGGTCGGATCATCTGCATCGCAGGCGAGCACGAGGACTTCTACGACCCGGATTTCTGTATCTATAACGACGTGATCGTGCTGCGATCCGCGCCCGGCAAGGACATTGTTGGCATCGATTCAGGCGAGGTCGAGATCTACGGGTATCCCAAATCAGTGTTCGCTACGACCGACTTCCACTCGGCGACACTCGCTCACGAAAGGCTGTACGTCATCGGGCGGCTGGGCTACGCCGGAACGCGAACCGAGGGTGTCACGCCCATCGTCGCAGTGAACGCCTCCACGTATGCGATCGAACAGTTGTCGGCGACCGGGCCTGCTCCCGGGTGGATTTATGGACACCACGCGGCGTATGACGAGGCCGCGGGCGCAGTTGTCGTTCGCGGGGGCAAGATTCACGTCGAGGTGTCGAACCAAGAGACCGTTCACTACGGTGCACACCGGCTCCATCTTGATGGGCTGCGCTGGGAGCTCATCGCTCTTCAGGAAACACACCGTCGATTTCTTCTCCAAAAGGACGAAGGTCCCAGCGACGAGTTCCTTGAGCCCGGTGCCGATTCGTTTCGTCCAGCCAATTTGCCCTACCGATGGCTATTGCCGCAAGACCGGGGCGTATCGGTCTACGGACTAGACATCCAAGGCGTGCGCGTGACCTTTATGGACTTCGCAATCAAGGTAAAAGCGCTCGTTGAGGGTGACCTGCCGCCAGAGGTTGTTGATCAGACGCTCGCGGATGTCATC
>JBBQCK010000188.1:0-5883 GCA_038318605.1 Tepidisphaerales bacterium
AAGGAGAAAATTCGTTGTCGCGGTGAATCGCGTGCAGCGCTGATTAAATGTATTGCTCAAGACCCGCTAGATCTGCGCCGCCTTTGGATCGTAACGCCAGACGTTTGTGAATGCCCCCGCAAAATACACCACCCCATCACGACAAAGCATGTTGTACGCGGCGGTGTTGTATGTGCGATCAAATGGCTTGTCGTTACTGTAAATAACCTTGCCGTTTTTGGGATCGATCGCGCCGACAAACGGAGATTTGCCGCCGCCAATCGCCGCGCTGCCGAACGCAAAGAGATAATCGCCGCTTGGAATCAACTGGCCGATGCCGCGAATGTGCGCCTCTCCCTTGTCGCTTTTGCCCACCTCCACGCTGGCCGCGTCGGTGGATTCCCAATCGAGCGTGCCGGCCTTCAGGTCGATCGCCACGACTGATTGAATACTTGAACTTGCCGGCCAGCGGCTCCGAAACACCTTTGCCCCCGCGCCGCTGATCAGCGCATAAACCTTGCCCCGCGCGGCATCGACGACCGGTGCCACAACGAGCTTGCCTTCACGCACAAATGCCCATCGCTGCTCGCCGCTTGCGGCATCCAGGCACAGCAGTCGATCGCCCAGCCCCACGATCAAATTTGGCCCGGCCACCCGCACGATCAGTGATTCGTCGGCCGCAACTTTCGATGCTTTGGCCTGTTCGTAGGTTCGCACTGTCTTTCCAGTCGAAAGATCAATCGCCGTCAGCGGCCCGTCGCTCTTCAGCCAGCAATAGACCTTCCCATCTGCCGTCACGAGCGACCAGCGCCGCCTTGCAATATCTGCATCGCGCGGAATCGACCAGAGCGGTGTTCCATTGAACGCATCGCGGCAATGCAGCACCCATTCCGAATTTTTACTCCCCTTCTTATCCGCGCCGGGTGCATAGCCATCCGCAAGATCCATCACTGCAAATCGATGCCATATGCGAATTCCCGCGCCCGGTGTGTAGGCGGCCGGGTTTCCCTCCCACGGCGTCGGCTGCCGCCACGTCAGCCATTGCTGCTGCCGCACCGGCGTGACCAGCGTGTCCGTCGATACGGGATTTCCATCCGGCCCGTGGTCGTAATGCTCCCAGTCATCCATCGACGCAGGTCGATCCTTGACACTTTGCTTCCACACACCGCCGCGTCGCTCCAGCAAAACACCCTGCGGCGCCAGAACACGTTGAATTTCCTCGGGCTTAGGCGCCGCATCTTTCAATGCATCGCCGTCGATCACCAGCAGATTGACCAGGTTGCTCGCATACGGCAGACGGCTTCGATCCTGCCATTCAACAACGCTGGCCAGGCCGTATCGCCCGCCGGGAATCAGCGCCGCCCTCGCCGCATCCAGTGCTGCCCCGTCCAGCGCCAGCCCATGCACGAGATAAGTCCCCGACTGCGCAAACTCGGCTTCGAACTTCCCGTCGGTGACGGGAATGTGCACCACAAGCCCCCCGCCGATCCCCGCCGCTTTAAGCGCTCCGGCCGCATCCTGCGCAGAAGCCTGCCTATCGAACATCAATGCCACTATGAATGCCACCCCCACCACGATGACGATTGCAGAAGTCTTCATGTTCATGTCGGCCTGCTCCTCTTTCACCCTACCACGCCAATCGCCAGATGTTACATTGCCATTCACCTTCATCGCCAATGATCAACCCGGCCAGCCAACCGCTGCCGTTCGGTGACCTCCCCACACGCTTTCAGGAATATTGAAAATTGCCAGATTTGAGTTCGTGTTTTGTACGGCCTACAATTGCCCGCTCATGGAGACACGCCTCAAACTCTCCATTCTCGCAGACGCCGCCAAGTATGACGCTTCGTGCGCATCCAGCGGATCCCGTCGAACCAACGACGGCACGCGTCTGGGCAATACCAACCGCATCGGCATTTGTCACAGCTACACACCCGATGGCCGATGTGTTTCGCTCTTGAAAATCCTGCTGACGAACCATTGTATCTATGACTGCCAGTATTGTGTGAACCGCGTCACCAGCGACACACCGCGAGCCCGATTTTCGATCGACGAGGTGGTTACCCTTACGCTTGAGTTTTACCGTCGAAATTACATTGAGGGCTTGTTCCTCAGCTCCGGCATTATCCAAAGCACCGACTACACGATGGAGCAAATGGTGGCCGTCGCCCGCACTTTGCGTGTCGATCACCATTACGGCGGCTACATACACCTCAAAGCCGCACCAGGCGCGTCAGCCGAACTTCTTGCCCAGGCCGGCCAATTCGCCGACCGTCTAAGTTGCAATATAGAGCTTCCCACCGCCGCCGATTTACAACGATTGGCGCCGGAAAAAACCGTCGAAGCGGTGGAATCCACCATGGGCATCATTCGCGATCGACACCTGGCCGCTCGCACTGAGAAGCAAAAACATGTGAACGCCCCCGCCTTCGCGCCGGCCGGCCAGAGCACGCAAATGATCGTCGGCGCAACCGCTACGCCGGACGCGGCCATTCTTTCCACTTCGAGTGCCCTATACCGTCGCCATCGCCTGCGGCGTGTTTATTATTCCGCCTACAGCCCGATTCCCCACGCCGACTCACGCCTGCCTTCGAAGGCACCGCCGCTCATTCGGGAACATCGCCTCTACCAGGCGGACTGGCTGATGCGATTCTATCACTTCGACGCTTCCGAGCTAACGAGCGATATCCAGCCAAATCTCGATCTGGATATTGATCCCAAGCTCGCCTGGGCGTTGCGCCGCCGAGACTGGTTTCCCGTCGATCTCAATCGCAGCGGCCGAACGCGTCTCCTCCGTGTGCCGGGCTTGGGCGTGCGAAATGTCAATCGCATCATCGCCATTCGACGCCACCACAAAATCCACCTCGATGACCTTCCGCGAATGCGAGTGAATCTCCGGCGCGTTCTCCCGTTTGTTATCTGCGACGGACACAACCCCGCCACGCTGCGCCTCGACTCATCTGACCTGCGGCAACGCATCGTTAAGCCAGCCCGCCAATTCGAACTCTTTGAAGCCGCCGCCACCGCGGCAAATGGGGAACTTTGATCTATGATCGAGGCGCGCATCCAACCCACATTCGACGATTGGCGCACGCGCGCCCGGACGCTCGTCGCCGCCAACATCGCTCCCGAGGAGGTGATCTGGACACATGACACCGATGCGCCGCTGCTTCCCGGCTGGCGAAATTGTACATCGATCGACGCTGCCGAAACTTCCGCGCCGCACAACACTGCCTACGTCCCCCCGGCGTTTTTGTCGATTGCCGCGCAGGTTGCAATGCATCGCGACTCCTCCCGTTGGGGTCTGCTTTATCGCATCCTCCATCGGCTCAGTCATGGCGAACGGCATCTATTGGAAATCTCGATCGATCCGGACGTTCATCATTTGCTGGCGATGGCCGCGCGCGTGCGGCGCGACCTGCACAAAATGCACGCTTTTGTGCGATTTCGTCGCGTGGCGCGCGAGGGTGTGGCCCACTACATTGCGTTTCATCGGCCGGACCATTTGATCCTGCCGGCCGCCGCGCCATGGTTCGCCCGGCGCTTCGCCATTATGCAATGGACGATCTTCACGCCGGATGCCTCGGCAACCTGGAATGCCCGCACACTCAATTTCGGCCACGGCGCCGGGTCATCGGGCATTGAAGACGACGGCCTCGAAGAGTTGTGGCGCACCTATTACGCCAACATTTTCAATCCGGCCCGCGTCAAGGTCCGCGCGATGAAGAAGGAAATGCCGGTGCGCCACTGGGCAACATTGCCTGAGACCGGAATCATCAAACAGTTGCTGCGCGAGGCGCCGGGACGAGTGGAGCAGATGATGAAAGCAACGCCAAACCGGAAGAGCCCGGCTCCCATGCCGGCCGCCGACGCTGCGGCGTTCATCCCCCAATCGCACAGCCTTAAAGTTCTCGCCGAGGCGATCCAGAAATGCCGGGGCTGCGACCTGTACTGCAACGCCACACAGGCCATCTTCGGTGAGGGCCCTGCCGATGCCGTTACAATGTTGGTCGGCGAACAGCCCGGCGACAACGAAGACCTGGCTGGACGCCCCTTCGTCGGTCCGGCCGGTCAGTTGCTCGACGCGTGTCTGGACGAGGCCGGGATTGATCGCTCTCTTTGTTACGTCACCAATGCCGTCAAACACTTCAAATTCGAGCAGCGTGGGCCGCGGCGCATCCACGCCAAACCCAACGCCCGCGAAATCAGCGCCTGTCGGCCATGGCTTCGAGCGGAAACAGATCGAATCGAACCATGGATCATCATTGCATTGGGCGCGACGGCCGCCCAATCGATGATGGGACCGCAATTCCGAGTGACTAAAAGTCACGGCCAAGTGTTTGCCGGCACGCCATGGGGGCCGGGCTTCGTGGCAACGATCCACCCTTCAGCTCTGCTTCGCATCCCCGACCCTGCCCGCCGCGAAGGGGCGAGGGAAATGTTCGTCGCCGATCTGAAAATCGCCGCGAAGCAGATCGAACGGAGCGCCCGTTAGCGGCATTCAGCCGCGGGTCACGACCGGGACACAGCATGTAGTCATCGATACAAAACCAAGATCAGTCCCTGCGATTGGCATCGCTTTCGACGAATTTATGTCGAGGCGAATGAGCCGTGGATTTTTACAATCCGAGGATCGGCGCCCACATGCGGCGCAGGTCGCTGGCAAGCATCTTGTCCGGGTCGGCGACGCCGGATTTTGCGCTGCGCGCTTTATCTTCCTGATATTGCGCCGCGTAAGCATATCGATTCTCCGAAGTTTCGTTTCGCTTCGAGTGGTGAAGCGTATTGCGATCGAAGATGGCCGCGTCGCCCTTCTTAAGCGTCGGCAATGGCATGCCGTTGGCCGGCTCGGGTGTTTGATGATGTCCGCCGACATATTCGGACGCCTGCACGCCCAGCAGGTGCGTGCGCGGCGCGACCCAGAGGATCGCTTTGTCCAGTGTGATGTCGCACAGCGCGATGAACACGTTAAGTGCCCGTCCCAGAATGAAGTCGTATTGATTGTCTTGATGCCAGGCCAGCCCTTTTCCGCCCTTGGCGGGAACGATGGCGGCCATTCCGTAATACACCCGCGCCGGGGCTTCCATTATCTGCTCAACTGCGGTGACGACACTGGGCTCAATAAGAAGCCTGTGCAATGCCGCATCTAAGGTTGGATTTCCATGCTCGAAGATCTTCGGCGTCCAACTCCCATCGGGGTTTGTTGGAATCTTCTTCTCCTGCTCCACGACAAGGTCCACCGTCGCCGACGGAACGAGTCCGCGCGCCACGATGAATCCCTCTCGGTAGTACTCAGAAATCTGATCGTCGCTCAGTCGGCCGGTGTTGGATAAATTGCTCATAGGCCGCGAACGATATGCATCTTCAGAACAGGTTGAAATGGAATATGTGATCACAGCTTTGTACAATATGATCATGGGATATTTTGAGGGCTTGCGATTCCTGATGGCCGAGCACATTCCCCGATGCGTGGCGCGCATCGATCAGCGATTTGACGTTTATGCATTCAACTTCGCCGCCAAAGGACATGTGCATTGGACACAACCCGACGGCGGGCCGGCAGTCGAGCGGCCAGCGCCGGTTGCGTGGTGGACCTGGCCCGGACCCCGCTTCATCTACAAACCGGGGACGACGGGCAGTTGGGATCACTATTATGTGACATTTCTGGGTAGGCGCGCGGATCGGCTCTTCGGCGCCGGTGGCCTCGCCACGCGAAATCCGGATGCTTGTCTGGTTCCCGTATCCCAACCCGCACGCATGCGCACTTTATTCGAGCGGCTGATAGGCTTGCTTGGCCGGCCCACACCTCGACGGGCCGATCGCGCCGTTCATTTGCTCGAGGGAATGCTGATCGAAGCGATTGATGCGACCGATATTCGCACTCCCGACGATGGCGCGCGCACC
>JBBQCK010000189.1:0-5813 GCA_038318605.1 Tepidisphaerales bacterium
GCATCGCCTGCGCGGGTGACTTCGAGAAGGTGCTGGTCGTCCTCGGGCCCGACAGGCAGGACGGCGATGCCACCGTCTTTCAGTTGGGTTGACAACAATTGCGATGGAAGCTGCGGGGCGTTGGCGGCGATGAGAATGCGATCAAAAGGGGCGGCTTGGAGCCAGCCGAGGGTGCCGTCGCCATGGCGGAAATGGACATTGCGAATGCCCAGGGCCGCCAGACGTTCCCAGGCGGCGTCGAGGAGCGGTTTGACGCGCTCGATGGAATAAACCTCCGCGGCGAGGCGGGCAAGGATGGCGGTCTGGTATCCGCTGCCGGTGCCAATTTCGAGTATGCGCATCTGCGGCTCGATTCGCAGGCGCTGGGTCATCAGCGCGACGACATAGGGCTGGCTAATGGTTTGGCCGTGGCCAATGGGGGCGGCGCGGTCGCTGAATGCTTCGTTCTGGAGATCGGGCGGGAAAAATCGGTCGCGAGGCACCGCCCGCAGGGCGTCAATGACCCGCGGATCATGGATGCCGCGCTCCTCGATCTGATATCGGAGCATGCGTTCGACGGCGGCTATGTCGCGGATGGAAGTAGGCTCGGGGTCCATCATTCGCGGATCATAGCACCGCAGCGCCTCCGGACGCTGGCACAACGGCGCTGTGCCCGATCAGCCAGCTGATTTCCAGTTAGATCGAAACAGAAACGCCGCCGTCGCGGGACATACAATTGAGTGTTATGACGGTTGTCGAAATTGCCGGAAGGTCAATGGTCGCGGCGCGGGGTAAATGGCGGCGGATTGGCGTGGGCACCGGCGCGATGATGGCGTTGGCGATCGTCGCTGCGGGATGCGGTGATCTGCGCTACGACGGAACGGCGCCAAGCCTTCGGACGTATGCGGATGAGCCACTTTTGTCGCAATATATTGTAGGGGCGGATGCAAGTTTTGTGATCGTCGCAGAAGGCGATCAGCATCGGACCGGCCGGTCCGACGGCAAAACGGAGGTTGCGCCGAGCGAGGTGCCCGGACGGAATGACGTGGTTGTGCCTTCAGGCGCCCGGCCAAGGTGAAGATAGCGGCATAAGCGGATCAAATGGGATGCCAAGCGTTGGCTTGCCGACAGGTTTGCTGGCCGTATTATCGGGGTATGAGGCTCGGGCATTCTTGCCAGCGCCGTCGATTCAGACATTCAACCCCTCGCGCACATGCAAAAACAGACCACAAGCAACGATCCGTTTCTTCACAAGGTGATCGACAACCTTCACGACACACCGATGCAGCGGAAACTTCAGCGGCTGGCGCCGATGCCTGTGGGGGTGGTGTTTCTGCCTTGGCCGGGAATGACGGAGGCGGAGGCCCGTGAGCACTTTCGCACGATGAAGAAGCTCGGGTTCACCTGCTTGAAGCAGACGATGGGGACGCTGGAATGGCCGACGGAGCGGACGCTGGCGCTTGCGATGGAAGAGGGAATCTATCCATTCTGGTATGCAGAGGGCGGGTTTGAGGACGTCACGCCGGCGCTGCTGGAGAAGCTGGGCCTGCCAAAGGATATGGAGGTCGATGCGGCACTTGAGAATCCCAAAATGCTGGAATATCAGCGTGGGGTGATCCGCCGGCGGATCGACCGCGATGATTCAGCGCCGATGGTGGCAACGGGCGAACATCAGAAGCAAAACAAGGATGTTACCTGGGTGCCGGGCGTTGTGGGGGACATCAAGGGGCATGTCCTTCACACGGACGCACTTCCGCATTATGTCGAGTGGCTTCGCAGGCAATACGGCACGGTCGAGAGATTGCTGGAAGCGTGGAATATGCGCCATGTGGGGATTGGCGGGGAAAGGGAACAGTGGAAAACGTGGGAGGATGTGCTGGCGGCATTGAAGGATGGCGTGGGCGGCCGCGAATACAGGCGTCTGCGCGATGCGCTGCGGTTCCGGGCGGACACATTTACACGGCAGTATGTCACCGAGAAAGTTCAGAACCGCACGGACAAGGAGGAACCGCTGCGCGCCGGCGGTGAGATGGGGCTTTTTCTGTCATTCGCATCGCGTGGGACAGACATGGAGCAAATCGCCGAGGCGATGGCGGAGGGGGGAAGTTTTTATCCGTCAATCCATCTTGCCTGGCACTTTGAGGAGGTGGATTTTGAAGTCGCCCGGCCCATGTACATGCAGGCGCAGACGTCGACGGACTGGGCGAAGGGAATCTGGTCGGCGACGTGGGAATCAACCGGCGGGCCGCAGTATTTTTCGGGCGGTAAAGCGCCCTTTGTGGAGGGTGCGCGCAATCGTCAGCCGGGATTTACTACAGACGATCGAACGATGGGCCAGCTCATGTTTTCGTGGCTGGCAGCGGGGTTCAAGGGATTTGGGCTGTGGGCATGGAACGCGCGCACGGCGGGATGGGAGGCGGGGGAATACGCATTGCTGGACCGCAATCGGAATGTGACGCCGCGTACGGTGCGGGCGGGGCAGATCGGGCAGGCGGCGTGCAAATATCGGCGGGAACTGTGGGAAGCGCACAAGGAGCCGATCGTCGGAATCCTCCAAGACTGGGAGAATGAGGCGTACTGGGCGGCGATGTCGGTGACGGGACGCGATTTTTACAAGGGCCAGCCGATCCGCGCGCGCATCGGAGTCAGCCGGGCATTTATCAATGCGAATGTGCCGTGGGAATATGTGACTCCGACAAATTTAAAGCGCGGACTCGGGCCACGGTATCAATGCATTTATGTGCCGGCGTTTATTTCGCTGGGTACGGAATTGCTGCAGATGCTGCATGACTACGTGCAACAGGGCGGGCGCCTGGTGATCGATATGCCGGGGGCGTATTACGATGACTTCGGGCGGATTTTCAACACGGACAAGGGATCGCTTTTCGAGCGGACCTTCGGGGCTGTTTTGAATGAATTCAATTATGCGAACGTGCATACGCCGCACACGATTCGGGCAACAAAGGGAAATCAGGCGGCGGGGCTGCCTGACCTGCAGCCGGTGGAGGGATTCACCTGCCAGTTGACACCGACCGGCGCGAAGGTGCTGGCGAATTTCGTGGAGTATGGTGAAAAGCCCGCCGTTACGGCGTACAAAAATGGCAAGGGCACGGCGATCATTCTGGCGTCGCAGGCGTCGCTGAACTGTTTCAAACCCGGCAATGAGGCGATGGAACGATTCATCGTGCGGCACACGCTGGGGGATATTGAATCGCCGTATAGCTGCGATGGGGTGCTGTGCTATCGGCTGGCATCGCCGTTGGCGGATCATTATTTCCTGGTGAACGACTCGGCCGAGACGACTGTGAAGCTAGATACAAAGGATTATCAATACAAGAGCGCCAGCGATGCAGTGACTGGCGAAACCATCGCGCTCAGCGCGCCGATCAAGGTAGAGGGAGTCGGCGGGCGCTGGCTCCGATTTGAGAAGAAATGAACGGTGCAGAGACGATTGACGTTTCCGCAGAAGCGCCGGCCGAAGGTGGCGCGGGCCATTCGGCGTTCGCAGAGGTGTCGAAGAGCGCGCCGGCCGAGCCACCGACGACATCGAAAAACGCGACACCCACTGCCGCAAAGCGCAGTTCGCGGCGCACGTTTTTGAAGAAACTGGTGGCCTACAGCGCCCTGCCGGCGGCGGGCGGAGCTTACTCGACACTCGTGGAGCCGTTTTGGATTCAGCACCACGAACTGGCAATGCCAATGCCGAAACTGCCGGCGGCGTTTGAGGGGTTTCGCATTTCGCACCTGACCGATCTGCATGCCAGCCATGAGGTGCCTTTGATTTATCTCAAGCGTGTGGCGCGCGAGGTGAATGCGTTGAAGGTGGACTTGGTGGTAATCACCGGCGATCTGGTGACGGCTGGCGATCATCATGTGGAAGAGGCGGCCGAGGCTGTGGCGGCATTCGATGGGCCGCTATTGATCACGTTCGGCAATCATGACTACGACGTCGTCGTGCCCAATGGACGATCGGCGTCGAGCGTAGCAGACTTGCTGGAGGAGAAAATTGTTGGACGAACCGGTGACCGTGCACAGGTATTGCGCAACAGCGCGGCGCCGGTTGAACACAATGGCTCAACGATTTGGTTTGTGGGGTTGGAGGACCTGTGGGCCGGCCGTTTTTCACCGCAGGTGGCGTTTGCGGGCGTAAACTTCAATGAGCCGGTGATCTGCCTGTCGCACAATCCGGACACGGCGCAGACTCTGGATAGCTACGGCGCGGATTGGATTCTGTGCGGCCACACACACGGCGGGCAGGTGCGCCTGCCCTTCATCGGCGCGCCGTTGCTGCCGGTCACCAATCGCTCGCAGGATCAGGGCCTGTTCCAGCTTCGCAGCAGCAAGCTGTATGTGAACCGCGGAGTCGGATATTTAAAGCAGATTCGCTTCATGTGCCGGCCTGAGGCGCCGGTATTCAGGATGACAGGGGTTTAAGGGTGATTGGTTGCATGTCCGGCAATGATCGGCCGGCGGGCGATGTTGGGTGGGAGTGGGCGATGCGATCGATCGGGGTGATGGCTGGAATTTTGGATTTCAGTTTTGAAATTTGCAGTTTCAGATTTCGGATTTGAAATTTTAGGTTTCAGATTATTGGATGTTGGCGGTTGGCCAGCAATTCCGTCACGTCGAGGGATGAGTATAGTGTGGCCGCGCGCCGGCGGCGGTGCGGAATCTGTCGTTCATCGAAAGCGTTTGCATCATGGCACTGGAAGTTGGAATTGTCGGGTTGCCAAATGTCGGCAAAAGCACGCTGTTTAATGCGCTGACGGCGGCGGGGGCGCTGGCGGCGAATTATCCGTTTGCGACGATCGAGCCGAATGTTGGCGTGGTGGCGGTGCCCGATCCGCGGCTGGCTGAAATCAACAGCCACATACCGACGGAAAAAATCATTCCGGCGGCCGTGCGCATCGTGGACATCGCCGGCATCGTGCGCGGCGCGAGTACGGGTGAGGGTCTGGGGAACAAATTCCTTTCTCACATTCGCGAGGTCGATGCCATTTTGCACGTGGTTCGCTGCTTCGAGAACGCCGACATCACGCATGTGGAGGGAAGTGTCGATCCGATCCGTGATATAGAAACGATAGACACCGAACTGGCGCTGGCGGATCTGGAAGCGGTATCCGGGGCGCTGGATCGCAGCGAACGGCAGGCGCGTTCGGGTGACAAGGAGGCGACGGCGCGGGCGGCGGTGCTGAAGCGATGCCGGGAGTGGCTCGATCAGGGCAGGCCGGTGCGCGAGATGGAATTCAACTCCGATGAGCGGCGGATTTTGAAGGGGCTGGGGCTGATTACTGCAAAGAAGGTGCTCTACGTCGCCAACGTGGATGAATCGGATGTACATGGCGCGGGTCAGTTGGTGGAACGGGTGCGAGAGCGCGCAAAGAGCGAGGGGGGCGGCGTGGTGCCTGTTTGCGGCAAGTTGGAGAGTGAGCTCGCGGAACTGGCGGATGCGGATCGTCAGGAGATGCTTGAATCAATGGATCTGAAGGAGCCGGCACTGGCGGCGCTCAGCCGCGAGGCGTATCGGCTGCTGGGGCTGCATTCTTATTTCACGGCCGGACCGAAGGAAATTCGGGCGTGGACAATTCCTGTCGGCTCGACCGCGCCGCAGGCGGCGGGGGTGATTCACACCGATTTTGAGCGCGGATTCATCCGCGCGAACATCTACACGATGGAGGACCTGCGACAGCACAAGACAGAAAGCGCCATAAAGGCGGCCGGCCGGCTTCGAGCGGAAGGCAAGGAGTATGTCATGCGCGACGGAGACGTCACGCACTTTTTGTTCAACGTCTGATCGCGCCTTGTTCAGGCGTGGGCAACGCGATGCAGCCGGC
>JBBQCK010000190.1:0-5812 GCA_038318605.1 Tepidisphaerales bacterium
ACTTGCCGCGCGATGCGTGCGTCAGACCGGCGGCCCCACGCTTCGCGTACCGAGCGTACGAACGCAGCACCTGCCGGTAGCTCAGGCCAAGCAACTCAGCCGCTTTGACTTTGCCGATCTGCTTCGACTTCACACACGCAAAAACCTCCAACCGTGTCCGTTCCATCCGATTCATCATCAACTGCTCCATCAATCCGATCCTCCGTCAGGAGGACCACCATCAATGTGACAGTTCTATTGGGTCGGACATGTGACATTTTAACTGTGGTGCAACAGCACCGTCGCCGAGGCGCTGCGGCAGCTCGAACCGCCACCGGATCATGTGCTGCTCGACCTCATGCTTCCGGATGGCAACGGCGAACAAGTGATGCAGCACATCATCACGCAAAAGATTCCATCACAGGTTCGCGCGATGACGGCGGTCAACGATCCGGATCGCCTGCGCCGAATCGAACGACTGAGCCGAAACCTGGTTCAACAGAAGCCAATCAACTTCATCGAACTTTTGGACGGATTGCGCCAGGCGGGATGAGCGTTGTCGCAGACGAGCCGCCGCCACCCATGACGACGTCGTCGGAATGAGGCGAGCAACGCCCCTCCCAAGAGGATGCCGTTCGTCGGCTCGGGAATTGCCTGAATCTGATAAATAACACCAGTTGCCTCATTCGTGGAGAGCGAGCCCGACGAGGCGATATCGCTGACGTAAAGCGAGTTGTAGGTTGCCAGCAAGCCATCGAGATGGCCGATCTGCGGTTCGTCGTTGCCGATGAAGTCAAAATACCGGTCACCCTCGAAGTCGACGAAGATCAATGGATTTTCATCGTTGGCCAGACCGGCATCATTAAAGCGGCCATGAAAGCCAACGAATACACCATGGAAAAGCGCTTCAGGAAATCCCGCAGGTGCAAAGGCAATTTCCGTCGCGCCCTCACTTTTGGAATCGCCAATCGGCAGAAATTTGACAGTCGGCTGCTGACCACCTGAACCAACTTGTGTTCCGTCCGGATAGTGCGTGTAGGTTTCAGCAAAACCGAAATCGACGACTGAAGCTCCGACGTCTGCGGCAGCGATTTTATTTAACTCGTCGGCGCTCAACGGCGTGTTCGGATCATCAATCCCGTCGATGCCATTGTCCTGAAAATATAGGTCGCCAGTGCGCGGATCGAAGGCGATGCCGGCCGCATTTCGCAGGCCGCTCGCCACTTGCGTCAATCCCGTGAAGGCGACAGATGCCAGCGCGTCGGTCACGGTCACCTTGTAGATCGAATCAGGCTGGAGCGTCGCATTGATTAGGCCTGATGCGTTGACCGTATCGGTAGACGTGGCGTTGTTCTGCCGCGAGCCAATGTTAAAGAGCAGGTCGAATGAATCCGGAAGGTTTTGTATCGGTCGAACTGCCAGCGCATAGGACGTATGTTCCCAGCCGGTTGGGAACGCGATGTCGATCGAGCCGAGCAGCGAATATGTACTTGCAGGCGTTGGGCCGGCGCGCAGCATGGAAATGTGCCCCCCGGCAGCGCTCGTGACGAACAACAGATTTCCGGCTTGGCGAACTGATGATATGGCGCCGGGCAGCCCAGTATAGAGTACCGTTCCGGCGTCATCGGCAACACCATTATGATCGGCATCCACAAGCCGACGCAGCTCGCCAGTCGATCTATAAAAGCTGCCTGCGGTTGTGATGCTTGTGCCGACCAGCAACGAGCCATCGCTGAGCTGCTGCATGCTGGTTGGAAATGCTAAGCCAGTCGCGAACGTGGTCACGCGAAAACGGGCAGGATCGATCGAGGTGTCGGGGCCAAGTGCAGGAACCGCAGCCAACGGCCCGCCGGAAATCAGAAGCAAAAAGAGCGTTGTCCCAGTGAGCGTAGAAACACTCGCTTTCAGATTATGCCCGTCCATGCCACCTACGTTACCGACAATCCGCATAGCGGCAACCACAAATAGCTTCCCATTCTTGCGGAAAGCTTATGTAACAGCGTATGTTCATCGCGCCGTCCATCCGCCATCGATCATCAGTGTGGTGCCGGTGATCAAGTCGGCCGCCGCGGAGGCCAGAAACAGCACGGCGCCGGTGACATCCCGTGGTTCGCCGACCCGGCCCAGCGGGATGCGGGAAAGAAGATCGCTGCGGAACGTTTCATCGGCGAGCCAAGCTTCGGTGCCAGGCGTACGGATGAATGTCGGCGCGATTGCGTTAACAGTGATGTTGTGCTCCGCCCATTCGACGGCAAGGCATTTGGTCAAATGGCTGATGCCCGCCTTGGTCATGCAATAGATCGATTCGGTCGGCAGAGCGACAAAGCCCGCCTGTGAGCCGAGGTTGATGATCCGGCCAAACTTCTGTTGGATCATTCGACGGCCGACCGCCTGACTGACAAAAAATGTCCCCTTCAGATTTACGTTTACTGTGAGATCGAAATTCGCCTCCGTCACGTCGATGGCTGCGGCCGGAGGGCCAATCCCGGCGTTGTTGATAAGTATGTCAATACGGCCAAGGGCCGTGCTTGCGGCATCAACGGCCGGCTCAATCTGCTCCACGCGCGCGACATCCATTTGCAGAGGAACCGTGCGCCGGCCGAGCGCTTCGATCTCGCGGGTGATTCCGCCATCAGCATTGATATCACGCAGGCCCAACGCCACATCCACGCCTGCCTGCGCAAGCGCCAAACTGATTGCCCGGCCCAGCCCGCGGGCGGCGCCTGTTACAAAGGCGGTCTTACCGGAGAGATTGAATTGATCGGTGGGTTGGCTCATGGCCGCATTCTGCGGGATGAGTACCAGGCGTCAAAACGAAGGGTCTCAGCTACGCGAGAAGGCGAAGGCGGCGGGGTCGATAGGAGGAACTGCCGGCCCGTATTCATCCCAGCCCGTTTCGCCGATCTTTTGGAGGTAATTCCGAGCCATGGCGGCGTCCTCGCGCCAGGTCCACTGGCCGGCAGGGACGAATGCGGGCCAGGCTTCAATTTTCTCAATCGTTTCTTTCATTTCTTCGAGACCGGTCCAGATTATGTTCAACAGTGTGGAACTCTGATGTCCTGCGCCGCGAGACCATATGCGATAACCGAAATAGGCCGCCGACGCGGCGCGGTGAAGACAGGCCGTCAAAAGCGTTCGTTCAAAGAGTTCATGCAGCTCGATGTAGTCGTTGGCGGCGAGATCATTGTTTGCTGAGACAACGTCCGCCAGCGCCTGCTGCGCCAGGCTGACGCCCCGGCCTTTTTCCACAAGAATATACGCGAGGTATTCTGCGTTCATCTGCTCGCCGTGCGTCAGCCATCTGTTTTCAAGAACGAATGGAGCCTCAATCGCCACGGCCTTTGACGCTTTGAATCGCGCGGGCGCAAGATGCTCAATGACATCCGCCCAATAATGAAACGATCGATTGATGCCATGCTCCATGTGGACAATCGGCGGGTCAATCCATTTCCCCGAGACGTGGCGGGCATAGCTTGAGGGGTAAGGATCGTAATTGAGCTTTGAGTGATTGGCCGTGCTGGTGCCAAGCGTGTAAAGCACGCAATTGACGATTTCGTATGCCTTGGAAAACGCTGCCGCGAGAGGTCGGGCGGCCGCCGCGCCATAGCGGGCTTCAATGAATTCATCACTGACGCGCTCCGAAGTGATGTTCCGATCCTCGGCACATCGCTTCAAGGCATGGAGCAGCACTTCACCCGCGCGCCCGACAATGCGGGTGTCGCCATAGCGGTCGGTTCGGCCCACATAGCCGATGACGTGCGGCCGATACAGCAGGTTGTGGGCGCGGCGCAGAACATATTCGGGCCAGGTGTTGGCGATGATGCCCTGGCCGTTGAATTCGTTGCCCGTGTCAAACTCCATGATCGTCGGAAGGTCCAGCGTGCCGGCATACATGTCGTCCGGGTGCGTGAAGAAAAAGTCGTGCGGTGTTTCCTTCATCATCAGGCGAATGCGCAGGTCGCGCAGCAGGTTGACCGCGCCAATAACCATCGCGTATTCCGCGTGGGTGTAGGAGAATGTGCGGATGTAAAGATTCAACCCGCGCTCGCCAATCACCACGGCCGCAACCGCTTTTACAACCGCCGCCAGCCTGGCGGCTGGCGTTGTATGTATATTCGAGTGCTGCGCCTCGGCCCGCGCGCCGGTTTCAACGAAGGTGAGCACCAGACCGTTGGCGTTGGGCACGAGGTCGAGCATGTCGCGGTAATCCTGTGCGAACCATGCCCAGAAATCGGCGTTGTCCAGATCGAGCGTTCCACCCGGGCCGGTGCGAAAGCGCGTTGGATAATAGTCCAGTCCATAAAGCGCGTGATCCCACAATACGACTTCCTGAATACCTTTGTCATGGGCGGCGTCGATCAACCGGCAGACGCGGGCGCGCTTCGCTGTATCACGCATTTCGCGCAGGTCCATGACCAGATGATGCGACAACTGCAGGTGATTGATTTCGTACCTGCGGGCAGCGGCGATGACCTGCATCGCGTCGTCCCCCCGCTTGGACAGGATCGTCCATCCGCGCACGCTGGTACCGTCTTCCAGCGGCCTGCCGGATGGGGATGCGGACTTGATTAATTCAGGCATGGTTGTTGATCAATCTGACAAGGTAATCGTGATTCAAGCCGATGCGGGAATTATTTCGTGCCCGGGTCGGTCAATCGCTCGAGCAGCGCAAAAGTGCTTTCCTTCGGATCGACAACAAAATTGCCAAGCTGCAGGTGGTCTGCTTTCATTGACGAGTTGTTCGCGAATCGTCGCAAGTGTGGATTCATCTGCGACAAGCCCATGCACGCAGAACCCATCGCGTGCCAGTGCTTCCATGTCGTCGGCATTCCTTGCGCCGAGCACGACCGCCAGACCGTCCGCTGCGATGCACGCTTTGGCAATCTCAGACGTCGGCGCGATGCGCAGCGTTTGATTTTTCTGCAACTGCAGGCCGACCGCCGGCACCGTCACATCGAGCTTTTCGAGCTTTTTGTGCCCCGCCATTGCCGGAAGTGTCAAGGCAAGCGTAGCGGCAATCAGCACGCATTTTGCCAACCTTAAACTCAAGACGACAACAATGCGCATGGCCAGCGCGGCCTTTGCGATTATCATACCTGTCAGCTTATGCAAAACTCCCCGGACAGGCCATTAAACATCCTGCTCATCACCAGTGATCAGCAGCACTTTTCAACATTGGGTGCGATCAACCCGAAGATCAAAACGCCGGCGCTCGATCGGCTTTGCCGGGAGGGAATGCGTTTTGGCCGGGCGTATTGTCCAAACCCGACCTGCACGCCGACGCGGGCCTCCATCATCACCGGGCTCTATCCATCGATGCATGGGGCATGGTCGCTTGGCACCAAGCTCCCGCAGGATGTGCCGACGGTAGGCGATGTGTTTCGTTCGGCCGGCTGGCGCACCATGCTGGTCGGCAAGGCGCACTTTCAACCACTGGCCAGTACAGCCGATCAGACTTCGATCGAAAGCTATCCAACGCTGCGAAATCTGGACTACTGGCGGGGTTTTCACGGGCCGTGGTACGGATTCGATCACATCGAACTGTCCCGGCCGCACGCCGATGAGGCGCACGTCGGCCAGCATTATGCGGTTTGGATGGAAGAGCATGGGCTGAAGAACTGGGCGGATTACTTTGGGCCATATCCCGGCGGCCGCGCCGAACATGAGGCGGCACGGCTGAGGTATACCAGCCCGCACAATCCCCGAAGCTGGAACCTGCCGCAGGAATATCATTACACCACCTGGACCGGCGAGCGCACGATCGCCAACATCGAACAAGCGGTGGGCGAGGGTCGGCCATTCTTCTGCTGGTCCAGTTACCACGATCCACACC
>JBBQCK010000191.1:0-5805 GCA_038318605.1 Tepidisphaerales bacterium
CCCGCAGCAAATTCGTCGAGTTGTTGCCGGTGCTGCTGATGAATTGAGGCGCGTCAACCGTTGGGATCTTCGAGCAGGGTCTTCAGCCGGGCGGCCAATGGGGGCTGGAATTTTTCAAGCCAGGTAGTGTCAATCGCCCCGATGCCGATCAAATCCTGAATGTGAACCTGATCCTTGCGCCGGTACGCGGTGAGCTTATTGCGCACCAGCGCTTCAAGCGAAAGAACGCGGAAATCGGCGGCAGCCTCAGATTCATCGACCTCTGGATTCGGCGCCAACGCGTTGGGCGTGGCCTTTTCGCCTGCAAATAAGATGTGAACGCCGTCGCCCGCTTTGGCATCGGCCCCCTCCAGAAAAACGTCGAGGCCCGCCCGATGCCGGTAATAAAAACCGGCGGCTCCAAATGCGGATCGAACGGCGTCAAAGTCCGATCGCCGAATCAGCAGATCGACATCGCGCGTGTTGCGCACGAATGATTCATCAATGCGCGCGACATGAACGGCCACCGCGTTGCCGCCAATGACCGCATAGGGGATGTTTGCATTCGCGAGGGCCCGCGTCGCCTTTTCGAGGCGATTGCGCACCTTCTCCATTGCGTTCATCAGACGCTCCCACGTAAATGGACTTGGTGTGGCGGTCATTGGCGGTGAACTGCATAGCGATGGGTTGCCGCCGTGGCGGCACATTTCACGATCAGGCGTTCAGTCTTTCTGCTTGGTTGTCCCCAGCTCTTTGGCGATCTCGCTCTCGAGTTCGTCGAGTTTGCCGAGCTCAGTTTTTTCCTGTGCCAATACATCGGCGGCGATCATTCGGTCGATCTCTTCATCGCTGACCAGCTCCCCGCTGCCGCTTTCGCCGGATGCCGCGCCAGCACTGGATTCCATTGTGTCCAAAAATAATTCCATGCGCTCTTCGAGCGAACTGGCCTGGGTGACGGCTTTTTCCCACTGCGCCTGGGTGCGCGTGAGATCCGTTTCGCCGAAAATCTGCCCAATCTCCGCCGCCATGGTGTTCATTGATTCGGCAAACGTCCGGCTCGCTTCGGCCTGCTGATGAATCAGCATCGCGTTTTTGATCGCCAGCAACTGCCGCTCGAGCATCTTCTTCACGGCCTGCGTCTTCTTCAGCGCGTTTCGGATGAATGCATACTGATTGTTGTCGCCGATACGCCGCGCCCGCTGGGCATTTTTGATGAAGTCTTCGCTGAACTTCTCCTGCTGGCGAATAGACTTTTCGATCGCGCGCATGCCCTGGCGAACCTTCATATCGCGCTCGATGCGCCGCTCGTCTTTGCTTTTGAACAGACCCATTGGATGGCGATTCTACCGCGCCGGCGGCCCGTGGCGAAGCGGGCGGCGCGGATTGCCGCGGAGACGGAAAATCCTATACTCCCGCGCCGAATCGCGGCATTTCGAGTGAAGGAAGCGTGTAATGGCTGAAAAACTGCGTGTCGGTGTCGTGGGGACTGGCGGGATCTTTCAGTGGGGCCATTTGCCGGTCTGGCGCGAGCATCCTGAAATTGAACTGGTGGCGCTTTGCGATGTGGTTCTCGATAAAGCGATGAAGCACGCGGCCGCATTGGATATTGACAAGGTTTACGCGAACTATCACGACCTCATCGCGCAGGAGTGCGTTGATGTGGTCGATGTCTGCACGCCGAATCTGTTTCATTCCGAAATCGCCGTCGCGGCCCTCGAGGCGGGTAAACACGTCTTTTGTGAAAAGCCGGATGCTGTCAGCGTCGCCGAGGCACAAAAGATGGCGGCAGCGGCGAAATCATCCGGGCGCGTGTTGATGACGATGCGCAACAACCGATTTACGCCGGCCGCCCGGTTCCTGCGAAAGTACATTGACGCCGGCCATTTCGGCGAGATTTACACCGGACGATGCGGCTGGCTTCGCCGGCGCGGTATTCCAGGCAAAGGTGGATGGTTCACGACGAAGTCGCTCTCTGGCGGCGGGCCATTGATCGACCTGGGCGTTCATATGATCGACGTCGCCATGTGGCTCATGGGCAATCCAAAACCCGTGACCGTCAGCGGCGCGACGTACTGCAAATTCGCCAATACCGAGACGGCCGACTCCATCCATAGCTCTTTCGGTGAGCAGAAGGTCGGGGGGACATTTGATGTGGAAGACCTGGCGACTGGATTCATTCGGTTTGAAAATGGCGCGACGCTTCAGGTCGAATGCTCGTGGGCGTCGAACATCGAGCAGGAATCTCCATTTTTTGAACTACGTGGCACAAAAGCCGGCAGCAGCTACAGAGGGGGAGAGTTGAAAGTATTCACCGAGATGGAAGGAACGCTCTGCGATCTGATCCCAAGGCTGGGGACGAAACAGGAGATGAGCGGCCACGGCCGGCATTTGCATCACTTCGTCGATGTCCTGCGAGGACGGGCCGAACGGATCAACACACCCGAACAGGGGATCGAGATGATCCGAATCCTGGCGGCCATGTACGAATCAGCCGCCAGAGGGGCAGAAGTTCGGCTGGCATAGGGCGTCAGCGAGCGCGAGGAATTTGCAAAGCGAGTTCCAATCCTGCGTTTGCTTGACAGTAGAGGCGGTTCCAAATAGGTTAAGGCCTCGAAGAACGGTGGCAATTGGGCATCCGTTCGGGTTTTCCGGCGAAATATCAGCCCCGACGTGATCGGGGCTTGCTTTTCGGCACGCCGCTCGCCGTGTCTGGCGATGGGCTTGCCGCGTGGGGTCGGCACAGTATCGGCCACCTCGTGGATTTTGGAGTTCCGTCATGCAGCCAGTTCAAAAGATCAGCAAGGCTCGTAAGCGCAAGCGTCGGGCGCATCATGCGTTAAAGCCGATTCATTACGTTCCGTGCCCGCAGTGCAACACGAACAAGCTTCCGCACTGTGCCTGCGACAACTGTGGATATGTAAATCCAAAGCTGTCGCTGGTGCTGGCTCAGGAACAGGACTAAACCGAACGAACGGCCGCGCCCGCTGGGCGTGCGTCGCGGGAGGCCGTCAGCGTGCGAGCCGCAGTGGACGTGATGGGTGGTGACCGCGCCCCGGATGCCATATTAAAAGGCTGCTGGGAAGCCGCGCCTCTGCTGGACGATGCGGATCAGATCGTTCTCGTCGGCGACGAAGCCGTTATTCGCAAGGGGCTGGCAACTTCCAACCTTTCTGAATCGCTCAAATCCCACTTTGAAATTGTCGGCACCACCGAGTTGATCGGCATGGACGAATCGCCCGTCGAGGCAATCCGCAATAAGCCGGATAGTTCGATCGCGGTCATGGCCCGCCTTGCGGCAAAGGGTCAGGTAGATGCGGTGATCTCGGCCGGGAACACAGGTGCCTGCGTCGCAGCCGCGCAGTTGCGCATGCGCACTCTGCCGGGCGTCAGCCGCCCGGGCATCGCGGTGATTTTTCCAACGCTTTATGGCCCGGTCGTAATCTGCGACTGCGGCGCCAACATTGCCCCCAAGCCCAAACATCTCGAACAATACGCGATGATGGCGCTGGCCTATGCCCGGGCCGTGTGCGGGATTGAAAACCCGCGGGTGGGTCTGCTTTCGATCGGCGAGGAGGATGCCAAAGGTACAACGACTGTCAAGGAAGCGCGCAAGCTGATGCGCGACGAGCCGCAGATCAATTTTGTCGGCAATGTCGAGGGGCGGGATTTGTTTCGCGGCGTGGTGGATGTGGTTGTCTGCGACGGCTTCGTGGGCAACATCGTCCTGAAGCTGACAGAGGGGCTTGCCGAGGGGCTTTTCCAGACGATCGCCAGCGAGCTTCAGGAGGATGCGCCCGATCTGCTGACGCAAATGAAGCCGGTGATGAAAAAGATTGTTGACAAGCACGACTATGCTGAACATGGGGGCGCGCCGTTGCTTGGCGTCAACGGGTACTGCATGATCTGCCATGGGCGCAGCGACGCCCGCGCGATAAAAAATGCCATCCGCGTCACGCGAACGCTTTGCGTCAGCGGCGTAAACGAGAAGATCGTTCAGTCGATCGAAAAGAGCATACCGGTCGTCGAGGAGGAGTGATTCAATCCTCGTCCATTGAAATGCGGCACCGATGCCCCTAGCCTTCTCTCCAATCGGCAGCTTCGCGCCGGTGCTGGCGTCACGGACGGACAATCGACCCGAGTCCAAAGAATTGCAAAAAATGCCACAGTACGGAGCGATCATCGCCGGCACGGGCAGCGCCTTGCCGGAAAAAAGGCTGACCAACGACGATCTGGCGAAGCTGGTTGAAACCAACGATGAGTGGATCACCCAGCGCACCGGTATCCGCGAACGCCGGATTGCCGGCGCCGGCGAATCGACTGCAACGCTCGGAGCCGCCGCCGCCCGCCGCGCCATTGAGGCGGCCGGCCTGCTAACGGGGGGCATCGATCTCATCATCGTCGCGACTATCACCGCCGAGATGGTTTTCCCCTCAACCGCGTGTTACATCGGCGCGGAACTTGGCCTCAATGGCGTGCCGGCGTTCGATCTCAGCGCCGCCTGCAGCGGATTTCTATACGCGCTGAGTGCGGCCGCCGCATTCATCAAAAGCGGACTCTATAAAAATGTATTGGTGATCGGCGCGGAAACGCTCAGCCGCATCACCAACTACAAGGATCGGGCAAGCTGCATTCTTTTCGGCGATGGCGCGGGCGCGATCGTGCTGAGCCGGTGCGACGATCCGGATCGTGGCGTCATCCATAACACGCTTTTCGCCGACGGCGCCGGGGGCGACGTAATGAAATGTATTCCCGGCAGCCGATTTCCCGTCAACCAGCAGATGATTGCCGAAGACAAGCAGTTCATGGAAATTCGGGGGCGCGAAGTTTACAAATTCGCGGTGGTAAAATTTGAAGAGATGATCCGCGAGGCAATGCGCGCCTGTGAGCTGACGGCCGAACAGGTCAGCCTGATCATTCCGCATCAGGTGAATCAGCGCATCATCGATTCCGCCATGGAAAAGCTGGGATTTCCGCCGGAAAAGGCATATGTAAACATCGACCGCTACGGCAACACCTCGGCGGCCTCGATTCCGATTGCGCTCGACGAGGCGTGGCGAGCTGGGAAGATCAAACGGGGCGATGCACTACTGTTCGTCGCGTTCGGCGGCGGGCTGACGTGGGCAAACGCCGTTGTGCGCGTCTGAATTAAATCCAAGCCATCATGAGCATGCCCAATACAATCATTCTCTGCCCCGGACAGGGCGCGCAGGTCGTTGGCATGGGGCGCGATTACTTTGAAGCCTCGCCAGCAGCCCGCGCTATTTTCGAGCGCGCCGACGCCATTCTCGGATTCAAACTCTCCGAAATCTGCTTCGCCGGCCCGGATACACGGCTGAATGAGACAGACATCAGCCAGCCGGCGATCTTTGCCACCAGCGTTGCCTGCCATGCGGCGGCGGTCGAAGCCGGGGTCATCGATCCGTTGGATGCCAAGTCCATCGATGGATTGAGCCTGGGCGAATACACCTCGCTGCATCTGGCGGGGTCTTTCACATTTGAAGAGGGGCTGAAGCTCGTCGCGGCGCGCGGGCGATACATGCAGGCGGCGTCAGCATTGTCGGCGGGCGGCATGGTGGCCATTCTCGGCGCGGATGAGCCGGCAGTCGCGGCCATCTGTGAGAAAGCGGCACAGGGAGAAATTCTCGCACCGGCAAATTTTAACGCTCCGGGCCAGATTGTCGTCAGCGGCGCCAAGCACGCGTGCGAACGTGCCGTCAAGGAAGCCGAGGCGGCGAAGTTCAAGGCAATCCCCCTGAAAGTCGCCGGGGCATTCCACAGCCCAATGATGCAGCCGGCCGCCGACCAGATGCGAGACGAGTTGGCGAG
>JBBQCK010000192.1:0-5803 GCA_038318605.1 Tepidisphaerales bacterium
CTGCTGTTGAGGTCGCGTATCACGTCGCCAAGCGTCTGCTTCGTGCCGGTCGATAGATCGATCGTCGCCGATTGACCCGTTGACGAACTCACACGGAATCGCCCGGCGGATATCCCCTTGCCGCCGTTCAACGACGAAAGCAGCGTCGTTTCGGCGATCCATTTCCGCTGAAGGTTGCCGCCTTTGATCGTCGAATCGCTGGTACTGGCGACAAGCCCGAGATCGGCGGCCGTTGTTCCAGCGCCCTCGGTGATTGTCAGGTTTCCAACAGCGCCGGTGTTGTCATCCACGATTTCGATGCCGTTGCCCGATTCCTTCAGCCGCGCCGTCACGTTCACACCTGTAGCCGATGAAATCCGATCGAGAATGTCGCTGACGGTCAGCGCGCCGGATAGATCGACGGCGGCCGAGTTTCCGGCTTTGTCCTGAATGTTGATCGTGGAAAGATTGAACCCATTTCCGCCGTTAAGACTCGATACGAGCACCGAACCAAGCGACGCGACAACATCATCGCCGGTCAGCGTATTGCCCGCCGCAATCGCCGTCAGACCGAGATCCTCCGCGGCCTTCGATCCGTTGATCGACGCAGCGGCCAGGGTGCCGCCGCCGCCGGTGGTATCCGTCAGCGTCAATCCATTGGCGCCGGCGACGAAATCCGTCGTCACCGCGCCGCCCGTCACGCGGCTGATTTCATCCGCGACTTCTCCCAGGGTCTTGAATGTCCCCAGCGTCAGATCGTATGTCGTGCCCGAGCGCGCGGTGATGCGCAGATCGGCGCCGGTTGTGGAAAATCGCACACCCCGGCCATCGTTGATCTGCGCAAGAGTTGTTGATCGGCCGACGGAATTGATATCCGGTCCCTCCAGGGAAGAAGCCGCAACCGATTGGGCGATGCCAAGATCGTTGGCCGCCTGCGAATCGCCGAGATCCTGCGCGATCAGGTTGGCCGCTCCGCCGGAAACGTCGGTGATCGTCAGGCCGTCCTTTCCGACGGATGCCCGTACGCTGATATCCAGATTGTTGTTGATCTTTCGCACGACATCATCGAGCGTGACGGCCGTTGAAAGATCAATGACGGCGCTGGCGCCGGATCGATCGGTCAGGCGAAACGAGCCGCGGCGCACGCCGGCCCCGCCGTTGAGTTGCGACAAAAGCACGGGGCTCGAAAGCTCTCCGCCCCCCTGTTCGACTGTAATCGTGCCCGCGCCCACTTTCTGGCTGGTCGGATCGCTGAAGCCGACGCTGACCGCCTGCTGGGTTGTGACAAGCCGCGCAACCTGAAACTGGTACGAACCGGCCGCCGCGCCGGTGGTAGCGGTCGCCGTCAGGACGTTTTCGTCACTGGATGCGGTATCGGAATTTTGAAAAGTTGAAGGCTTTTTCAGAAGCGTCGCGCTGACGCGAAGCGTGGTCAGACGGGTGCTCAGATCGGTAAACGCAACCCGTTGCTGGTTGGTCTGGTCGATCCGGGTCTGGACCTGATCCTTCGATCGCGATTCGATCGCAATCAACTGATCGATGATGTCCTTGGAGTTGATCCCGCTGACAAGACCAACGCCGGTGGATATTCGTCCCATCTCCAGGCCCGCCGGCCGCAGAGCGGTTGCCCTGCGATCAGGCGCCTTTGCTCGGTGGTTTTAGTCGTCCAGAACGCTGCCCTGATATAGCATCGACCAATCGTGGCGATCGCCATCCTGGCGGCGCGACTTTCCTTGCTTTTTCGACGGGGCGGCCGCGTCGCCCGCCTTCGCCGGGCGCGCCTCCAACATCCAGAAATCGAGAAACATGCGCGTGGCATTGCGAGCGTCACGCAGTTTTTCGGCCGTTATTACCCATTCGTTCATTTCGAAATCTCCTTGCCCAACAATCCACCATCGCATGCGCGACCGCCCGCGGGCCGCATCCGCAACTTGTTATCGGACACCGCAGCCCATTCCGTTAAGCAAAACCCGCCGACACCCAGCGCGGCTCTTGCGCGTCGGCGCGCTATACTGGCTTCAATGCAGACTGAATCCCGCCCCAGCGACGCGCTGCGACCGATATCGATCACCCGACAGTTCACCGCAACCCCCGCCGGCTCGGTGCTTTGGAAGCAGGGCAACACCATCGTCCTTTGCACCACCAGTGTTACCCCGGACCTTCCGCCATGGTTCAAACCCGACAAACCCGGCGGCTGGATCACCGCTGAATATGTAATGCTTCCCTCAAGCACGCCCCAGCGCAAGCCCTGGCCTCGCACCGGGCACACCGACTCGCGCGGCACCGAGATCCAGCGCCTCATCGGCCGGGCGTTGCGCGCTGTCATCGATCTGAACCGCATCGGTCCGCACACGCTGGCGATCGATTGCCAGGTCCTGCAAGCCGACGGCGGCACGCGCACCGCCGCGATCTGTGGCGCGTATGTCTCGCTCGTCGATGCATTAAAGACCCTGCCGGGAAAGCTGAAGCCCACTCCAAAATGCCCCGATCCCGCCGCCGTCAATCCCAACTATGACCCCTCACGCGCGCTCGTCGATCAACTTGCCGCGGTCAGCGTCGGCATGGTGGATGGCAAGGCGTACCTCGATCTGGATTACCCGCTCGATTCAAAAGCCAACGTCGATCTGAACGTAGCCTGCACGGCCGCCGGAAAATTCGTGGAAATCCAGGGCTCCGCCGAAAACGGCGAAGGCTTCGACCGCTCGACCTTCAACCAACTGCTTGATCTGGCGGTGAAGGGTTGCGAGCAGTTGATGGAAATTCAGCGGAAGGCGCTGTTATCGTGAAGAACCGTATCTTGGACAGTATTCGCGGCCCGGCCTCCCCCGATTGCACGCTCAACCTCCAACTGCAACCCGCCTTCCCCTACCCCCTCCCCGACCCTTGCGAGTAACATCTAATGCATGCAGGCCGACATTGATCGGGTTCTGATTCCTCAGGCGCGGATTGCGGCGCGGATTCGCGAAATGGCGGCGCAGATTACGCGGGATCACACCACGCGCTCGGAATCGGGCGCGGCGGCGGGGGAAATTGAAGTCACCATCGTTCCGATCCTCACCGGCGCAATGATTTTCACCGCCGACCTGATCCGCCATCTGCCGATGCGCATGCGCATCGGTCTGCTCACTGTGTCGAGCTATCCGGGGCGATCGCTGCGATCACAAGGTGCGGGAATGATCGCCAGCCAGCTCGGCGATCTGCGCGGCCGCCACATCCTTCTGGTCGATGACATTCTCGATTCCGGCAACACCATCCGCGCGGTTCGCGCTCTTCTGGCGACGCTCTCGCCCGCCAGTGTGAAGGTGTGTGCTGCTGCGCAAGGTCGATCGTCCCGAGGCGGCCGGCGTGACGCCCGAGTATGTGGGCTTTGATATTCCCGATGAATTTGTCGTGGGGTATGGGCTTGACTTCGATGACTACTATCGCAATTTACCCGACATCGTTACGCTGAAGCGCGAGGTAATCGCCGGTGCGCCGGAACCGGCGGAGGCGCTATGATTCGCCCTATTTCATCCCCGCCGCGCCGCCCGATCTGGAGCCAGCGCCTGCCCCAGGGGATGATGCTGCACCCCGCCGAAAGTCCTGTCGTCACCGTCCCGCCCGCCGACGACATCGGCACTTCGATCCGCACCCTGTTGGCCGGGCGCATTCTTCACGATGGCGAAGTCGTGCTGTTGGTCATCAAGCCGTCGTTCTGGTTCATCGCGCTCTCCGGCTTGAAATTCATCGCGGCGGCCGCCCTTCTCCTGCTGCTAACCAAAATATTCGACGATCAGTACGATTTTCTCCGGATGCATGCCCGCACCAATACCGAAGCGTTCGTCCTGCTGACGGCCGGCCGGCTCGTCTTTGCGAGCATTCAGTGGATGGGAAGATATTACGTCCTGACCGACTTTCGCATCCTGCGCATCTCCAGCTTCTGGACGATCGAAAAACTTGAGTGCCCGCTCCGTAAAATCATCGATGTACAGTGCGTGCGCACCCTCAAGGAGCGCATCTTCCGCATCGGCACGCTCTTCGTCATTCCATCGCTCGAAGGTTGCACTCCGTGGTCGTGGCAGATGGTTGCCCAACCCGGACGCGTCCAGTCGCGCATTCAGGCGGCCATCGCCCGCGCCCGCCAGGGTGGATGCGGGCCGATGTGATCCTGCCCGTGTGGCGTGCGGTTTGCAGCATTTCTCCTCCTGTGATCGGACGCCGTGCGTAAATTCGCGCACGCTAGGTACAATCGCATCTCTGGCAGGAGGCAAACTATGTCAGCACCAACCTTTGAATTCGTGAAATCCCGCAGTGGCTATTCTTCGCGACGCGTCGATTCGGGTCACCGCGCCAAAATGACCGGAGTGGCGGCGGCCGGCGGCGCGCTGGCGATTTATGGGATCTTGCGCCGAGGCCCGCTAGGCGTCCTGATGGCCGCCGCCGGAGCCGGGGCGGCGTATGCGGCCATGACTGGCCAATGTCCCATCAGTGCCGCAACCATTGGCCGCATCCGCGAGCAAATTCGCTGCTTCGGCTCCAACATGAAAGACTGCCGCGGCCCGAGTTTTCATGGCGAGGAATATGCCCCAGCATCGCGCCGGCAATCGCCACAGGACAAGGTGGACGAGGCCTCTATGGAGTCATTCCCAGCCAGCGATCCGCCGGCCCATGCCCACACGACCATCTGAGCCTGAAGCGCCTGACCTCGCTAACCCCTGTCCCTGAAAGTGCCTGACCTCGCCAACGCCTTCCGCCGGCATGTCGGCGAGTTGTCGGACGATTGCGCCCGTTCCGGGCCATCTATAGCGGCTATGCCGGCTTGGCGAGGTTATAGGGCTTCGGTGCCGCACGATTCCGCACAAATCCTCCAGCCATTTTATGGCGATGATTCATGGTATGCGTGCGTTTCCCGTGCGAATGTCCGCCCGGCCGCATGCAATTCGCCAGATGCCGCTCGTAATTTTTCCCCATCCTTCCCGCATGCTCGCGCCGTCGCCGCGCATTTCGCTTCGGGCAACCGTCGCCGCTATGCCGCGCATCGTTCGGGCCTGCTTTGTGATCGACTTGTTCTGGATGATTTTGTATCCGATTCGCAATCGGATGCTGCCGCTCTATTCAACCTACGTCGATAACTTTTTCGACCTCGACGGCAAATCCAACGGCCCGACCTGGTGGTCCGCCTCACAACTGCTCCTGATCGCTGTGCTAATCGGCATAACCGCCTGGCAGGTCACCAAGCCGCCACGCGCCAGCCGGGCGCTCTGGCTCGCCTGTTTTTTGTTCGTCTATCTGTCCCTGGACAATGGGGCGCAGATTCACCAGAAGTTCGGACGCGCCTTGGATATGCTCGTCCACCTCGGGGACCGCAGACATTCATCGCTGCCTCACAGTGGGGTCTGGTTCTTCTTCTGCCTCCCTGCGTTTCTCGTGGCGCTTTATCTTTTTGGCCGTTCAGCCGCCCCGGCGCTGGCGGGCCGACGCGAGATCGGCATGCGATTCCTGGCGGGCGCGTTGATGTTTTCGCTCCTGAAAAGCCTCCTGGAATGGTCGGCGAACTATCTCGGCCGGGGAGCGGCTTACGGCGTCGAAGTGTTCTTCGAAGAAGGCTTCCAGCGCATCGGCGAGACCGTCATGATCTGGGCCTGCCTCGATCTGCTTCGCTCGCATGGCGTGCGAATGGTGCGAGAAATCAAATCCGCTGACGATGAGCCTGTTCAGGCCGGCGGCGTCTTCGAGGTGCCATCCGGCCGAGCCGCGAGCAGCTCCATCGCCGCATCGCACACCATCGCCGGCGACACGCGCGTCATGCAGCGATGATCCAGCGGGCACCGCTTCTTCTGGCAGG
>JBBQCK010000193.1:0-5760 GCA_038318605.1 Tepidisphaerales bacterium
CTGCCGATGAATCCGCCAGCCGGCGGAAGCCGCGCCCCGGCGGACAGGATGAATTTTTCGGCGTCAAGGAGTTTCGTTTCGGTGAGAACCCGCGCTACATCAACTGGCGTCGCTCGGCGCGCACCGGAACGATGGTCGCCAATGAAATGACCCGTGTCGCCCCGCCGCGGCTCATGCTCTTCGTTGATACACACATTGATCGACGCTCCGACGAATCGCATGCCGCCGTGGAGCGCGTCATTGCAATGGCCGCCTCGCTCGCGGATGCGGCGCTGGCGGCGGGCATGTCCGTCGGCGTACATGCGCTGGGCGCTGACGGTCCGGCGACGATCACCCCCAACCGTGGCAAACGGCATCGGCGCGATGTGCTTACGATGCTGGCGCAGCTCCCCTTGAACGAGCATCACGACAGCAGATCGCTCGTCGCGGATGCGCATCGCATCATGCGGTCCGGTACCACTGCGGTCATGATCAGTTCCACATCCAGCGCCCGCGGCCTTTCGGAGATGTCGCGATCGTCATGGATCACCATTTCGACGCAACAGCCCGAATCATCGCAGTATTTTCAGTTTGACCCCGTCATTAACTTTCGCCTGACGATGCCGGCCGAGCAACAGCCCGCACCCGCAAAAACGGAGCGCGCCCATGCCTGACATCCGCCAGTTCAAGGGAATGCTCTACCTGGTGCTCTTTCTGGGCATTACCGGGTTTGCGCTCTCTGGCGAAGTCCCGGTGCTGTGGTTTCTGGCAATGATTGGCCTGGGCCTAAATGCCTGGCTCGTGCGCACGGGGCGTTTCAGGCCACTTCCTCGCTGGCTTGCCAACAGTCTTACGCTGATGGCGCTGGTGTATGTCATGGCACAGATCGCGTTGGTCGGCTCGCCTCCGTTGATGTTCATTGGCCAGTTCCTGGTATTGCTCCAACTGATCAAGCTCTACGAACAGCGCGCCAACCGCGATTATGCGCAGATGCTCGTGCTGTCGCTCCTACTGATGGTCGCAGCATCTATCAACACCGCCTCGCTTCTTTTCGCAGTGCTTCTTATCGTGTATTTGGTGGTGGCGCTTTATTGCTGCCTGCTGTTTCATCTCAAGCTCGAGACCGATCGCGCCAAGGCTGCCTGTCCGATTTCGCCGGAGAAGATCAACCCACTCACCCTTCGACAGGACCAGCGGCTGCTTCCCCGATCCATGCGCCGATTTACGGGGTTCGTGGGCGCGGTCAGTATTGCACTTGCAGTGTTGGTGTTTCTCTTCTTTCCGCGCGGCGCGGGGTCAGGCGTACTCGGCCAGCTTCAGTTGAAGCCGCCCACCTCCCTGACAGGTTTTTCGGGGAAAATGGATTTTCAAACCGTCGCCCGCATCAAGCAGAACAACGCGGAAATCGCCCGCGTCTTCCTCTGGGAGGACGACCGGCCTATCAAGGATGGCCGCCCGTTTTTGTTTCGGGGGATAGCGCTGGATGCATATGGCGATCGCGATCGAAACGACAATCGCGAGTGGTCGCGTTCCGGCCGAAACACCGAATTGGTCTACGAGGTCAACCGGGAAATTTCCGCCAGCTTCTCCGTGAGGCCGCGCGCCGGCCAGCCGGTGCTTCATCAGCGCGTAAGCATTCAGCCCAACGGAAGCTCAGTGTTGTTTGCGCTCGAAGGCGTATACGCGTTCCGGCCCGATCGCGAAATGCGTATTCGCTATTCGCCAGCCGATGAATCGATGCAATCGACAGACATGCAGCAGGGGATGCTGGACTATGAAACGTGGTCCAGCGGCCGGCTCGCACGACCAAACATTGCCGATCGCATCGTGCGCCAGCAGTTTCCCCAGGTTCAATCCAATCCGCGCGTACTGGCAGCGCTCGAGCAGTACACCCGCCGCCCGGAAATCATTCCGGCCGCCAGCGTGCATCGCTCGAAGCTCATCCCCCTGCAGGAAGACAATCTTGCGGTGGCGCAGGCGATCGAAAAGCACCTTCAAGGCCCTGATTTCAGCTATACGCTCGATCTTACCGACGCCCGTGAGCTGCGCGGCGGCGACGACCCGATTGTTGCCTTCGTGACGAAAATGAAGCGCGGCCACTGCGAGTATTTTGCCGCCGGAATGGCCCTGATGTGCCAATCCGTCGGAATACCAGCCCGAACGGTTCTCGGCTTCAAGCTCGACGAAAACGATTTCAACAAGGTTGGCGGCTATTACATCGTGCGCGAATCGTCGGCCCATGCCTGGTGCGAGGTGCTGACGCGCGACGGCTGGGTCTCCTTTGATCCGACATCCAGCCGCATCGATCACCGCACGGCGGGCTGGGGCTGGTGGCGCGGCGTCAAACATTTTTTTGACTATCTCGATTTCAAATGGGGCGAAAACGTCATCGCCTATGACCGCACCCGCCGCGAAAATCTGATTACCGGCATGGATCGCAAATCTGTTCGATACCTCACCGAAACGGTCAATTGGATGCGCGATCTGAAGCGATGGATTGCCGATCTGCCGAACAATCCGCGATTCTGGAACTTTTCATCACTCTTTGTCGGCGGCATCATCACGCTGATGGTGGTGGGCCTTTTTGTGTTTCTGATATTTTTTGTGACACAGAAGTATCGACTCCGCCGGCGCGCCGAGCGCATCGGGCTCGATAACCTGCCGCCGTCGCGCCAGGCGCATCTGGCGCGGCAACTGGTGTTCTACGACCGCCTGATGTCACTGCTCGACCAGCATGCGCTGCCGCGGCCGCGACACCTGACGCCGCGCGAATATGCGCAAGGTCTGAGCTTCCTGCCGCCCGAGGCATACGACACCATCCGGCGCCTCACTCGCCTGTTTTATCGCGTTCGTTTCGGCCAGGCCGAGCTCGATGCCGCGGCACAGCGCCGGCTTAACCGCGCCATCGACGCGCTGGCCGCCTCGCTTGGCCCGCCGGCGGGTGGCTGAAAACTCGCGTCGCCACATTGCTATGATTGCTGAGTGTGTCCACGAAAGCGTAAAAGATGCTGCCCGTCGCTGTTATTCTGTCAGTCGGCGATGAACTGGTTCTCGGCCAGACCATCGATACCAATTCCGCGTGGATCGCCGCGAATCTTGCGGCCATCGGCTGCGACATCGCCGGCCATGCCACTGTGCCGGACGACCAGGCGGCCATCGAAGCCGCAATTTCCGCGGCCGTGCCAACATGCGATTTCCTGATCGTCTCCGGCGGAATTGGTCCGACGCCCGACGATCTCACGCGTCAGGCATTGGCAAAATATCTCGGCGTCGAGCTTCACCTCGAAAAAAAATGGCTGGCGCATCTGAAGTCATTGTTCGCCTCGCGCAATCGCGAAATGCCGGAGATGAATCAAATCCAGGCGATGATTCCGGCCGGAGCGGCGCCGATCGACAATCCGAACGGCACCGCCGCCGGCATCAGCGTCAGCGTGCCAAATGCCCGGCCCGGTAATGGCGGATGCTCCATATTCGTACTGCCCGGCGTCCCCAAAGAAATGAAGAGCATGTTCACCGCCAGCGTGTTGCCGCTTGTCAGCAGTCGTGCTGGCGGCGCAGTGATTCTTCAACGCACACTTCATTCATTCGGCCTCGGCGAATCGGCCGTCGCGGAAAAACTCGGCGCGCTGATGACGCGCGGCCGAAACCCCTCCGTTGGTACGACTGTCGCCAACGGATTCGTCTCCATCCGCATCAACAGCCGATTCAACAGTTCCTCCGAGGCAATAGCGCAGCTTGAAGCAACTGAAGCAGCGTGTTGCAAGTGCATCGGTGACTTCCTCTGGGGCCGTGATGGAGAATCATTACCCCAAGTCGTGGCAGATATGTTGGCGTCGCGTTCTCAACAGTTGAAGCTCACGGTCGTTGAAATGGGCACCGGTGGTGCCGTCGTTAACCTGCTTCACAGCGCACCGGGCATGGGGCGCTTTGTGAAGTCGGCGCAGTTGCGGCCAGCTTCGGACGGCCGCGGAAGCATCGACATGCTCTCGTTCTTCGCCGCCCGCAATACCTCCGAATCAGATTCAAACGAGTTCTGCCTCGCGGTCCACCTCACCACCGATCCGCCGCGCAAACCATCTGATCCGCCGCTTGGCGGATGTATGGTGGTACTTGGTCGATGCGAAAAGGCGATCGAACTGAAACAGACCACCCTGACAGGCCAGGGCGAAGAACTTCGCCTGCGCGCCGCCCACACTGCCCTGACGGTGTTGCGAGAGTTCCTCCTTCGTGAGCGAAAGTAACTTCGTTAATCGCTGCCAGAACGGCAGGCGCCGGCCCAGGACTGCCGTGTTTGGCAGAATTCACACTCGATCATGCCATGCCAGCCCCCGACGGCAAAGATCATAAGTAATTTCCAGATAAAATCTTACAGAGAACCCCTGATCGTGAATCTCGCGGCATGAGCGTTGTTTATAGCGCTGGTGCGAGGCTGGAGGTCTAGCCTCGTCAGCGCAATGACACTACCTGCCGATTCATCCCGACTGACCGTGTTGCTTCCCATCGAACGCGAGGGGTGGCATCAGGTGGTGCAGGACATGCTTCGTCCGCAGGGCGTGCAAACCTTGTTTGCCCGATCTGGGCGCGAGGCGCTTAATCTGCTGGAAACCCGGCCGGTACATGTCGCCGTCCTCGACGCCGCCATGCCTCAGCTTGGCGGCCTTCAGGTTGTTCGCCTCATGCGCGACTTTCTCAAAACCGCGGCGCCGCCGGCTATTCTGCTCACCGAGCGTCTGACCAGCCACCTGCTACAGGAAGCGCTCGGCATGCAGGTTTTCAGCGTCTTGAGCAAGCCGGTCGATCCGAACCAATTGCTCGATGCTTTGGCGCGTGTGCTGAATCGTTATCACGAAAACCGCTGGCCGACGGATCACAACTGATCCCCGGCCGCTGATATTTTTTCCGTTTATTTCTCAAAGGAGACTCGATCATGTCCAAACTGCGTCCTCTCGGCGACAAGATTCTCGTCAAGCGCGTCGAAGCGGAATCCAAGACCAAGTCCGGCATCGTTCTGCCCGACTCCGCCAAGGAAAAGCCCAAGCGCGGCAAGGTTCTTTCTGTCGGCGACGGCAAGCGTCTTGATAACGGCGAACGCGCCCCGTTCTCCGTCAAGAAGGGTGACGAGGTCATCTTCAGCTCCTACGCCGGAACCGAAATCAAGCTCGATGGCGAAGAACTGATGATCATGAGCGAGGACGATGTCCTGGCGATCGTCGATTGAGCAAGCGCCCGTTTGCTACGCGCGCGATCGTTGCATGCGGCACGTCGCGGTATTGACATAACACAGACCAAAATCAACCGGAGCTCATATGGCTGCGAAAAAAATTGTATTCGATCAGGAAGCCCGCGAGGCCATCCGCCGCGGCGTCGCCAAGTTGGCGCGCGCGGTAAAGGTAACCCTCGGCCCGTCGGGGCGCAATGTCGTTCTCGAAAAATCGTTTGGCGCGCCCACCGTGACAAAAGACGGTGTCACCGTCGCCAAGGAAATCGAACTCGAAGACCCATACGAGAACATGGGCGCGCAGATGGTCAAGGAGGTCGCCAGCAAGACCTCGACCGTCGCGGGTGACGGCACGACCACCGCCACTGTGTATGCAGAGGCGATCTTCACTGAAGGTTTGAAAAACGTTGCCTCCGGAGCCAATCCAACGCAGATCCAGCGCGGTATCAACGCCGCCATCGAGGCGATCACCACCGAGCTGGCGAAAATGTCCAAGAAGGTTGATTCCTCGAAGGAAATCGCCCAGGTCGGCACCAGCAGCGCCAATCAGGACAGCCAGATCG
>JBBQCK010000194.1:0-5749 GCA_038318605.1 Tepidisphaerales bacterium
GTCAGGCTCCAATATGCATTAATGCCGATCACATCGACCGCATCCCACCATTCGATCCAGGGATATTCGCCATAGGCGGCGCTGTAGGTCAGTTGGCCGGTGTATACGCTGCGCACCTCAGCGATCAGACGCCGCCATCGGGCGGTTTGGTCGTCGGTTCCCTGAAGCTC
Source organism: Tepidisphaerales bacterium (assembly GCA_038318605.1). GTDB lineage: Bacteria > Planctomycetota > Phycisphaerae > Tepidisphaerales > Tepidisphaeraceae > JBBQCK01. Next base: position 171 of record JBBQCK010000194.1, read on the forward strand.
GACGCCAAGCGAAAACATGTCCGCGCCGGCGTCGGCCGCCAGGTGCGCCTCGCGCCGGAGAAAATGGCCATACGCATCAAACCACGCATCCCACTCAGGCTCGGTTTTGAATCGGATATCGCCGGCCCATTTGCCGCTCATTGCAAATTGCTTTGACCAGACGTGAGGCTTGTAGAATACGCGCATCCCAGCAGCCTTGATGTCGCGCATGGTCCGCAGCAGATCGGTTTCCGTGGGATTTCCCGGCGGGTCTTCGATCAATTCCGGCTTTTGTATGTCCGGCATATCAACGACATGGGTTATGGCGATCCAATTGGCGCCGAGGCTGGCAAGATTGCTGATTTGTGCGCGGCAATCGTCGCTGCCATAGCCGAGGCCTGCTTCACGCACGCGACTGAGCGTGATGCCGCGCATCTGCAGCTTCGAGAACGCGGCGCCATCGGCCGGCGATGGGGGCACGGGGAGCGGCGGTGTCGTGTGGCCGGCGCGTTTGTCGATCCATGCGAATATCGCCGCGGTGGCGATCATCGGCAGAAAAAGCGCAAAACCCGTTCGTCGAATCGGCATCAACAACACCCGGTGCAAGCCGCGAAATATGCGGATTATCGGAGCAAATCGCGCTCGTCATCCGCAGGTGCGCGGCGATGACGTTCGCGCATGCCGAAGGTTCCCAGAATCGCGCAGCTGGCCGCACCCGCAAAATAAAGACGCGGATTGCCGCCGCGCCACGGCTCGACGCTGCGGATTCGGCCTTCCCAGCAGAGCGCAGCCGCGACGATGAAGAACGCAAAAGCGGATCGACCAAACCAATAGCGCATGAGTTCACACCCTGAATACCGCGCCGAGCTTGCGCCCGAGGAGCAGGCTTGCGCCGAGAATGGTCGCCGCGAGAAACGCCATAGCCCAAACGCCGAGCGCCGCCGCGACATATCGGCCGGTGCCGAAGAGTTGGAACAGTTCGTAAATGGTCTTTGTGATCGGCCAGTAATCCTGGCGCTGCGCCAGCATGAGACTGTCGCTGACCTCAAGCATACTGAAGGCGAATGCCAGCATTGCGCCGGCGATAAGGTTGGCGAGGATCAGCGGCGCGGTGATGCGGCGCGCGGTGGTGAAACCGGATGCGCCAAGATTGGCGGCGGCCTCTTCAAGCGTTACGGAGGTCTGCTGGAGGCCCGCGACGGCGCTGCGCACCATATACGGCAGACGGCGCACGGCATACGCAATGACCAGGAAAAGCGTTGGATCGGTCTGCACGTCAAAGAGTCGCTTCCAGAATGCACTATCCTTCACCCAACCCAGGCGCGTGAGGTAGGAGCTGATGGCGAGATATCCAAACGCCATCACCAGCCCCGGCACCGCCAGCGGCAACATCGCCAGCGCATCCAGCGCCCAGCGCAGCCGTAAAGTCGATCGCACGACGACAAATGCAATCGCGACGCCGAGCACGATATTAAAAACCACTGCGAGCGAAGAAAACACAAGGCTGTTGCGAATCGAGCTGACGGTCATCGAATGCCCGAGCGCTTCGGCGTAGTTCGATGCGGTGTAATGCGTGGGGAGGATGGTGCGGTACCAGCTTCCGGGTGTGCTGATGCTGGTGAGAAATACACCCGCGTGGGGCAGTAGCGCAATCGACGTGACAAATATAAACGGCAGGAGTACGAGTGCGCCGCGCAGGCCAGTCACCCGCGTGGCGATGGATGCCGTGGCGGCCTTGCTCTGCATGGCGTAGGCGGCGCGGCCAAAGAGCAGCTTGGTCACGAGATAAAGCAGCACGCTGGCGACGAGCATGACAAACACCAGCGCGTACGGAAACGGGTTGTTGCCGATTTCCTTGAGCGCGTCGAACACCTGTACAGGCGCACATCGCGTGTAATTCAGAATGAGGGGTGTGCCCAGTTCGGTGAAGCTCCAGATGAAGACGATCGCGCCGCCGGCGAAAAGACCCGGCATGATCAGTGGCAGCGTGATGCGAAAGAATCGCCGCGCGCCGCGACACCCAAGGTTCTCGGCGGCCTGTCCCAGGGCCGGATCGAGATTCGCCAGGGCGGCCGTCACGTTCAGGTACATGATCGGATAAAGCCCGAGCGCCTGAAGCGAAATGACACCGGCATAGCGCGCCCTCCCGAGCCAGTCGATCGCGCCGCGATCCAGGAGCGCGTTGAGCGCGCCATACTGGCCGAAAATCTGCTGAAACCCGATCGCCCCTACAAACGGGGGCAGAATCATCGGCACAAGAACCAGCGCAGAGAAGAGCTTCTTTCCAGAGAAGTCATAGCGCGTGGAAAGCAGCGCCAGCGGCAGCGCGATGAGGGTGACAAGGGATGTGGTGCCGATGGCGACGGTGGCGGAATTAAGAAGTCCCTGTCGATAAACAGGGTTTTGAAAAACGCCGAAAACATATCGCATCGTGAACCCGCCGCGATCGGGTTGCATGAACCCGCCGCGCAGGGTCATTGCCAGCGGCAGTATGAATAGCACGCCGAAAAGCAGAAGCGTTGTCAGTGAAATAAACCAGGCCGTTGATCGCCGCATGGATCAGTTTCCCTCCGCGATCTTTTTCGCCTCGTTGTAGTTCGCAGCAAACGCCCGCGTCCAGGCGCTCATGTAATCCAGCTTGTCGAATCGCGCTGGAACGGAGACCACTTCGCGCCAGTTGATGGAGACCTCCACAGCTTTGCCTTCTCGGTCGGTCAGTCGAACCGTGGGCAGCGTGGACATCACTGCCAGAGCCTTCTCGCGTCGCGCGGCATCGGTGCAGTGATTGATTGCGTCCCACGCTTCGCGCAACTCATCCCAACTGTCAATGCACATCGCCCGAACGAGGTCGCGCTGAATGCCGAAATGTTTTGCCGTCCAGCGGGGTTGGTAGGTGAATTGCGCCGCCAGCATATATGGATCGATTTTCGGGTCGGCCAGGTCATCGACTGTATGTGATGCATGCCGCTCGTAGGCGGCTTGTATGACTGGGTTGGTGGAGGGATAAAACTCGCGACGGATCGGGAGTCGGCGCAAGGCATATTTGCGCGGGCCGCCCGGCTCTCCCGGCCGATAGCACCACAGGCGCTGGCCTTCCTCGCTCAGGACAAACTCAATAAACCGCACGGCCGTTTCGCGATGTGGCGCGCCGCGTAGGAGGCTGATCGGATCGCAACTGACACTCGATCCGCCGCGCGGCGTGACGTAGCCCATCACCTCGGTCATCTCGCCGGTGGCAGGGTCGGTCATTTTCGGCCCGCATTCGGCCTGATAGCGGGCGTAAAAGTCGATCGCCATGCCGACGGCGGCGTCTCCCATGCTCACATCGATTGGAACTTTGCTGGCCGAATCGGTGAAATATCGCTGGTTCGCGCCGATTTTTTGAACGAGCGACATGCCGTCGGTCCAGCCGCTTTCAATGGCCGCCTGATAGCTCGGAGGAATATCCGGTGGCAACTCCCATGCCTTTAGCTTGCGCGCCTTTTGAAGCGCATCAATGCGCTGCTCGAAATCGTCGATCTGCGCATCGCTGAAACCCGCGGCAATCACGCGATCGTGGATGCGCGCATGCACGAGCATTTCAAAGGCCTTGGCGATCGATCCGCTCTTGGTTGGATCGGCCAGGCCGACCTGCCGGAAATATTTAAAATCGGCGAGATCTTCCCATTTTTCCGGCGTGCGCTCGATGCCAAGATCGCGCAGCCGATCGCGATTGAAGCAGATGCCGAATGTGCTGACGGCGTTTCCAAAAAGTGCGGCCGTGCGCCAGGTCTCGCCGGAAATCTTTTCAGGAATGAGCGATACGCCGCCCATGGCGAACATTTCGGCCGGCGGGCTTTTTTCCGGCCATGGTGCAACCGTAAGCCCCTGGCGAAACGCCGTCGAGTGATCGAATTCGCCGCCGCCAAAGAACAAATCGGCGTGCGCGCTGGCTTCTTCCTCGCCCGGCGTTTTGTCGCGCCGAAAGTCGCGGTAAAGCTCCATCTGCTTTTCCCATACCGGATCGATGCCATCCGCGCCGGGGCGGCTCGTTGGTGGATCGCGTGAGACTACGACTTCGCTGCCATTTTCCGGCCAGGGTCGCCCTTGGCGCTTCCAGAGCGCCCGCGTATCGGCCGCAAATTCCGCGGAAAGGTAGCGGATGATTTCCGTCGTTCCGCCGACTGATCGCCATTCGATCTTGACCGGCCGCTTGTACTTTGCGCGGTACCAGTCACTGAACGCCTGTTCGAATTCATATCGAATGGCCTCATTGTGCGGCGAGACGATCACCAGCGTTGGATCGCCTTCCGTCCAGTCGCTCGAAGCATCGCGCTGGCGCAGCGCAAACGGCAGGGCCACGATGATGCCCAGCGCCAGTAGGATGAGGATCGATCTCGACATTTCGCTTCAGCTCGTCAGAACAACGGCATCGGACGGATCGAACGAAATACGGGTGCGCTGGCGCGATTCGTCGCGGGCGACGATACGCGGATTCAATTCAAAAGCCTTTAGATTCACCTCGGCGCCGACGCCGCCATGCTGACCGGGGCCACCGACGTGCGCCGCGTCGCCGGTCTGGCCCGCGCTGCCATCAGGGCCCGCGCGGCTGGTGCCCGAGCTTCCGCCGAGGCTGACCTGGTGTTGCGCCACTTCGCCAAGGTAAATCGTGTCGTGGATCTGCGCATCAAAAACATTCACACTGGACTCGTCGCCGCCGATCCGGATGGCCTCGGGGCGCAGAGAGACTGTCACCTTCGCGCCGACGGCCAGCGCTCCGGGCTCCTGCCCATTGCCCGGCAGCGCGTTGCTGGTGAGCCGGCCGATCGCGGTTTCCACGACGGCGTTTTGGCCGTTGCGCTCGACGATCGCACCATCGAGAAAATTGGTTTCGCCCATGAAGTTTGCGGTGAATCGCGAGTTGGGGCGCAGGTAAAGCTCCTGCGGCCGGCCGACCTGCTCGATATTCCCCTTGTTCAGAATTGCCAGCCGATCGGCGATGGAGAGTGCTTCCTTCTGATCGTGCGTCACATAGATGGCCGTCAGACCTGATGCGCGGCAGATGCGACGAATCTCGCCACGCATTTCAAGCCGCAGCTTGGCGTCAAGGTTGCTCAATGGCTCATCGAGCAGCAGACACTTTGGCTGGACCACCAGCGCGCGGGCGAGCGCCACGCGCTGCTGCTGGCCGCCTGACAGGGCATTGGGCTTGCGGTCGGCATACTCGGTCATCTGCACGGTGCGCAGCGCCTCATCGACACGCGATTTTTGTTTGGCGGCGTCGATGCGCTGGATGTCCAGGCCAAATCGAATGTTGTCGCGCACAGACATGTGCGGCCAAAGCGCGTACGACTGAAAACACATCACCGCATTACGCTGCTGCGTGGGCTGCCGCGTGACATCCTGATCGTTGAACCAGACGCGCCCGCCCGATGGCTCTTGCAGGCCGGCAATGATGCGAAGCAGCGTGCTCTTACCGCAGCCACTCGGCCCGAGAAGAAAAAACAGCTCTCCCGCGGCGATGGTCAGATCGATATCCGCCAGCGCCGTTGTGTCGCCGAAGCGTTTGGAAACGTGGTCGAGCCGAACCGAGGTCATAGGCCGGGGGATTGTACTGGCGC